>NZ_MECT01000026.1:0-12381 GCF_001722145.1 Shigella sp. FC1544 | reverse complement strand
ACGGTTGTGGCGCACGTCTTCGGTGAACGCACTCTGGCCACACTGGAGCGTCTTCTGAGCCTGCTGTCGGCCTTTGAGGTCGTGGTATGGATGACGGATGGCTGGCCGCTGTATGAATCACGCCTGAAGGGAAAGCTGCACGTTATCAGCAAGCGTTACACTCAGCGCATTGAGCGACATAATCTGAATCTGAGACAACATCTGGCAAGGCTGGGACGGAAGTCACTGTCGTTCTCAAAATCGGTGGAGCTGCATGACAAGGTCATCGGGCATTATCTGAACATAAAACACTATCAGTAAGTTGGAGTCATTACCGGGATAGTGAAACTCAATCGAATTGGAAGGATGGATATTGCCGCAGTGCCTACTTGTTAGATAATAAAGAATGGCAGGAAAAAGCGAGCGATTTATGTTTGGAACTTATCGATACGCAAGATGATGATGGCTACATTGGAATTTATGATTCAGCATTAAAATTTAACTGTAAAGCAGAAAACGGAGAGTTCTGGGCACAAGCTACTGCCTTGCGTTTTGTGCTTGGATGTTATGAGTCCACCCGTAATGAGGGTTTATTAACTTCTCTTACCCAAGCCGCACAATGTATTATGGCTGGCTACCCTAAAGAAACGTCACATCCTTTCGTTGTGGAACATGGTTTTGCTGGGCATAGCCACGGATTAACAATAACAGATGTTTTCTACCGCCTTTATGAAATAACCAATAACATTGAATATCTCTCATATTGCTTGTGGCTGTATGAAGATTATTCCGCAGGATGCGTGTCGGAGCAAGATCTGCAATATAAAAATGTCATAAACCCTGGTTACCTTCTTAAAGGTCATGGCGTACATACATATGAGCATATTAGGGCATTAGCCATCGCAGCGAGCCAACGGCCGCAGTATCAAACTGCATTAGATATTTTTTTATCCCAGTTGAAATATTATCTTACACCATCTGGCGCTCCCATTGGTGATGAGTGGATTACAGGACGCACAGCTAATGCCACTTATACAGGCTATGAATATTGTTCTGTTCATGAACTATTTAGCACTTATGTTATGTTAATAAAACTGACCACTAATATTGGTCTGGCCGATGATGCTGAGTGGCTATTCTATAATGCCAGTTTTGGCATGCAGCATCCCATACATCACGCGATAATGTACTGTAAGACTGATAATTGTTATGAAGCAAATGAAAGAAAACATCCGGACAGTAATCAGTTTAATACCAGATATAAATACTCCCCTACTCATGAGGAGGCTGCTGTCTGCTGCGTACCGAATACAGCAAGAACCATACCGGCTTTTGTCGAAAATATGTTTCAAGAAAATAACAATGGTTTTACTGCATTATTTTATGGTCCGTGTGAGTTTTATGGCACATATAATAATGTTGCAATTAATATTACACAATTAACTGAATACCCTCATGATTTAAGCGTAAAATGTCTCATTGAGCCTGAGTCATCTGTTCGTTTTGCTCTCAGTTTCCGTTACCCCGACTGGGCAAAAATGATGATTATTAATGGTGTTACTTTTACTAAAAATGATACTCAAAACTCACTTATTATTTTAGATAGAACATGGCAACATCATGATGTGATTGACATTAAATTTATAGCTGATATACAGTTTAATACTGACTTATGTGGTGACACTTATATTTCCAGAGGTCCCGTTTTATATGCAATTGAGCTTGAGAGCGATATTTTAATCAAAAAAACTCTGCTGAACTGGAAATATTTTGACTCAGGATACATACCCTGTAGTAGAGCTGATGAATCTATCCAGTTCTCTTATACCGATATGGAATCTTTTTCATATTCAACCTCACCAGAGGGCAAGCAATACATTGAAGGGTGTTTTTATTTAAACAAGACTAAAATAGTCTGAAAACTTATACCATTTGGTCAAACTATTCTTCGCAAAGTAACTTTCTCCAATATAGAGAGTTAACATTTTTCGAGTATTATATTTAATTAAAGGGATTTCTATGGACCTTAATGATAATATTATTAAACTGTCGAATAAAATAGGTCAGAGAGTTTATACTGTTGTCTCTGAAATGTCGATTGAAGCATGGATAACAAAAGAATCGCAGTCTTTTGTTTATCGCCGTAGCGGCGCATACCAGAAACTTACCGTTGGCTCAGACTGGGGTCAACTGTTTGACTGTGCCTGGATGCGAGTTTATGGTAAACGTCCAGCCGATAAATTTAGACACAAATTCGTCGCTCTCGTTGATATCGGTGGCGAAGGTCTTGTTGTGGATAAGAATGGTTCACCCATCTGCGGCATCACGAATAAAACATCATCTTATGGCGTACCGCCAGATAAACCGGGTAAATGGGTGGTTGATCTTTCTCTCGTTTGTGAAAATGACGAGGTTGAGTTTTGGATTGATGCTGCCTGCAACGATTTATTTGGCTATGTTACTAATGGAGGGATTATTACTGATGTTCATATCGCGACATGTAATCAACTACTGAAATCCCTTTATTATGATATTGAGGTGCTTTTCGACTGGATTAATGATGGTCAGAAGTTTGAATCCATACATCCTAAAGGTATCACCCCAGAACAATTTATTGCCAAAAAAAGTGAGCGTACTGACGAAATCATAAGTACTCTCGAATATATTGATAATACGTTAATTACCTTTAGCAATGGAAGAAATAATTAAATGTCAAATTGCAATCCAATCCATAATCAATAAAAACAATAATCCTTCAGAGTTCAGGATTATGGCTACTGGTCATGCTCATTTAGATATAGCGTGGATGTAGCCTTTAAGAGAAGGACGCAGAAAAGCAATAAGAACATTTGCCACCGCCCTTGCAAACATTGAAAAATATCCTGATTACATTTTTGGCGCTAGTCAGTACCAACTTTTTCACTGGATAAAAAAAGATTATCCCTATTTCTTCGAAAAGTTAAAAAAACAAATCGCCGCAGGCCGCTTTGAGTTACAAGGTTGCTTCTGGGTCGAATGCGATTTAAATCTGGTAAGTGGTGAATCGCTGATAAGGCAAATCATGCATGGGACACGATTCACACTGCAGAATTTTTCAAAAAAGATAAATTATGTCTGGCAACCGGATGTCTTTGGATTCCCCGCAACGCTTCCACAAATTCTCAAAAAAATCAGGCATTAACTATATTGCATCGCAAAAGCTCTCACAAAACAAGATTAATAAATTTAATAATTACCTTTTCCGCTGGCAGGGCCTGGATGGCTCAGAAATTCTGATGCATAACTTTCCTGAAGACACGTATGATAGCCGAGCACGTGCTCGCTCTTTAGAATATATTGAACAAAACTATAATGAAAAAGAGATCTGTCCCTATGCGCTTATGGTGTATGGTGTCGGTGATGGCGGCGCTGGCCCCGGTGAGGAACATATAGAACGATTAACACGTATACGCAATATTGATGGCTTACCTCATGTTGATTTCAGCCGTGTTGATAAGTTCTTCACTTACGCCGACGCCTTTCGCGAAAGCTTGCCCATTATTTCAGGTGAACTTTATTTCGAGGCTCATCAAGGGTGCTTTACATCAGAGTCAGCAACTAAAGCTCATAATCGAAATATGGAAAATAAATTACATGATGCTGAATTTTTTACAACTATTACTAATAATATGACATCAATTCTTCGCAGTGAGTTTGATGAAATATGGAAAGAGATGCTGACCTTGCAATTCCATGACATCCTTCCCGGATCATGTATTTCAAGAGTTTATCTTGAAACTGAAAAGGAATATATTAAACTAGAAGCAAAAACCGAGAAAATTATTTCTGATACGCAGTCTACTTTATTAAGTAAAATTGATACTTCTTCTTATGAAGATCCGCACATTTTATTTAATACCACCTGTTTTGCTCGTAACGAATGGATCAATATAAACAACAACTGGCTCAAAGCACGAGTAAACTCTTATGGTTATGCTGTGATTGATCCAAAGAATAAGATCGTAAATGGTCTGAAGGCAGAATCTCGAAGTATTGAAAATAATTACATTAAACTTCTTTTTTCAGAAAACGGTGATTTAATTTCGCTATATGATAAAAGATATGGTAAAGAATACATTACTGAAAATATGCACAGTGAGATCCGTGCATACCACGAAGATGCAGGTTTTTTCGCGGCCTGGGATTTTGCTTCAAATTATCGTGATGGGGAATCATATGTTTTACTCGCTGAAAAAATGACAACTGTAATCAGCGGGCCTAAAACTACGATGACGCTGATTTATCACTACAATTCCTCTTATCTTCGCTTCGCATTTACCCTGACACAGGACAGTCCACGCGTTGATGTCCAAACTTTTATTGATTGGCACGAACCTAATGTTTCTCTCAAAGTCAAATCCCCGGTGTCAGTACAAACATCTCTTGCACAATGTCAAATTCAGTTCGGTGTAATTGACAGACCAACGCATAGCGATGATTCGTTCGCTTTTGCCAAAGATGAAATACCAGCACATCACTGGGTCGACCTTTCTGATCGAGAAACTGGCATAGCTTTAATAGCAAAAAACAAATATGGCTATCGTGTCAAAGACCAGACGCTTGAATTAACTTTGCTGCGTTCGCAGCATAAACCTGGGGAAGTTGTTAAGACAGACAATTATGATAATTTCCTGATTAATAATTTTGCAGATATTGGTAAACAAAAATTCATATTCTCCTTATTTCCTCATCATGGAGATTACCGTGTGGGTGGTGTTATTAATCAAGCCTATATAATGAATCATCCCTTACAGGTCGTCCCTGTCAAACCGCACCCGGGTGAATTACCCCCTTCACTATCATTTTTTGCTATCGATACTAACAGCGTTATCATCGAAACAATAAAATTAGCTGAAGACGGCGACGGTATAATCGTAAGATTATATGAGAGTCATGGATTAGAAATTTCAGCCATGCTTTCGTGGGTATGTAATTATCACTACGTTCAATATGTCGATCTTCAAGAAAATAAGTTAGATGACAGTTTTTATTGCAATCAATATTGCAATCTTGAGTTCAAACCTTTTGAAATTATCACGCTACGATTAACTCAATAGCGTACTAACCTAAAAACTCAAAATAGTGGGAACACTCATTGAGATTTTTTATCGAGTACAGCCTCTCAATAATTTGAGAGGCTTTTTTTTATTTGATAGGATAAAGATCTTTACGCTTATACGGTTGGATTTCGCCCGGTTTGCGAGTTTTCAGCAATTTTAGTATCCAGGTGTATTGTTCTGGTCGCGGACCAACAAAAATCTCGACTTCTTCATTCATCCGCCGCGCAATCGTATGATCATCCGCCTCTAACAGATCATCCATCGGTGGGCGCACCTGAATCGTCAGACGATGCGTCTTGCCATCATAAATCGGAAACAGCGGTACAACGCGCGCACGGCACACTTTCATCAAACGACCAATCGCGGGCAACGTCGCTTTATAGGTGGCAAAGAAATCCACAAATTCGCTGTGCTCTGGGCCATGATCCTGATCGGGTAAATAATATCCCCAGTACCCCTGACGTACCGACTGGATGAATGGTTTAATACCGTCATTTCTCGCATGCAGACGACCGCCAAAGCGACGACGCACCGTGTTCCAGACATAATCAAAAACCGGGTTGCCCTGATTATGGAACATCGCTGCCATTTTCTGCCCTTGCGAGGCCATCAGCATGGCAGGAATATCGACGGCCCAACCGTGCGGCACCAGAAAGATAACTTTCTCGTTATTACACCTCATCTCTTCGATGATCTGCAGCCCTTGCCAGTCAACGCGCGGCTGAATTTTCTCCGGTCCGCGTATTGCCAACTCAGCCATCATTGCCATCGCTTGCGGCGCGGTGGCAAACATCTCATCAACAATCGCTTCGCGTTCAGCTTCACTACGTTCTGGAAAGCAGAGCGACAGATTGATTAACGCACGACGGCGTGAGCTTTTTCCCAGTCGTCCGGCAAAACGTCCCAGCCGTGCCAGAATGGGATCACGGAACTTTGGCGGCGTTAAAGCGATACCCACCATCGCTGCTACGCCCAGCCATGCTCCCCAGTAGCGCGGGTGGCGAAAGGATTTATCAAACTCAGGAATGTATTCGCTATTATTTTTTTTCGTTTCCATGCTTTTCCAGTTTCGGATAAGGCAAAAATCAATCTGGTGATAGTGTAGCGGCGCAACTTGCCCCGCACCAAATAAAAAAAGCCGGTACTGACTGCGTACCGGCTGCGAATGGATGTTAATTAATCAAACCGTAGCTGCGGCACAATCTCTTTGGCCTGCGCCAGGAATTCGCGACGATCGGAGCCGGTCAGCCCTTCGGTACGCGGCAGTTTTGCCGTCAGCGGGTTTACGGCCTGCTGGTTTATCCATACTTCATAGTGCAGATGCGGCCCGGTTGAACGTCCGGTATTACCGGAAAGCGCGATACGGTCGCCACGTTTCACCTTCTGTCCCGGTTTCACCAGAATCTTGCGCAAGTGCATATAACGCGTGGTGTAGCTGCGACCATGACGAATAGCCACATAATAACCTGCTGCGCCACTGCGTTTGGCAACCACCACTTCACCGTCACCCACTGAAAGCACTGGCGTACCCTGCGGCATGGCGAAATCAACACCTCTGTGTGGTGCAACGCGACCGGTCACCGGATTAGTACGACGCGGGTTAAAGTTAGACGAGATACGGAACTGTTTCGCCGTCGGGAATCGCAAGAATCCTTTCGCCAGACCAGTACCGTTACGGTCGTAGAATTTGCCATCCTCAGCGCGGATTGCGTAATAATCTTTACCTTCTGAACGCAAACGTACGCCCAGCAGCTGGCTTTGCTCACGTTTACCATCAAGCATCTCTCGAGACATTAACACCGCAAATTCATCGCCTTTTTTCAGTTTGCGGAAATCCATTTGCCACTGCATGGCTTTAATCACTGCGCTCACTTCGGCGCTGGTTAAACCGGCGTTTCTGGCGCTGGCAACAAAGCTCCCTCCGACGGTACCTTTCAGCAGATTGTTAACCCACTCTCCTTGCTGCATTTCGCTGGTCATTTTAAAACCGTTAGCGGCAGTACGGTCATAGGTTCGGGTTTCACGACGAGACACTTCCCAGGTGAGGCGCTGCAGTTCGCCGTCCGCGGTTAATGTCCAGGAGAGTTGTTGACCGATTTTCAGGTTACGCAATTCTTTGTCGGCCGCAGCCAGTTGGGTGATATCACCCATATCAATACCATACTGATTGAGAATGCTGCTTAGCGTATCGCCAGTGGAAACAACATATTCATGCACGCCCGCTTCACCGGCGATTTTGTCATCCAGTTCGTCCTGGGGAATGGCTTCATCTTCTTGTGCAGCTTGATCAATCGGCTCACTGGCTTCAGGTAAGAGCGAACGAATTTCGTTCTGTTCCAGCTCAATGGTTTTGACAATTGGCGTGGCATCGCGGTGATAAACATAGGGCCGCCAGACAGCGACGGCCAGAGTAAGAACGGTGAGCGACCCCAACATAACGCGGTGTGGTCGCGGTAAATTATTAAACGCCAGGGCGACAGAGCGGGCTATCTGTTGCACGTAATCACTTCCTCATTAATCTCCTTTCAGGCAGCTCGCATACTGGTTGGCTAATTGACTCAGGAATTCTGAATAGCTTGTTTTACCCAGTTTGATATTCGTCCCCAAGGGATCCAACGTTCCCATACGAACGGATGTCCCTCGTGCGACGCTCTCAACGACCGCTGGCCTGAACTGTGGCTCAGCAAAAACGCAGGTTGCTTTTTGCTCAACCAACTGTGTTCTTATTTCATGTAAACGCTGCGCGCCAGGTTGAATCTCAGGGTTAACGGTAAAATGACCAAGCGGTGTCAGTCCGAACTGTTTTTCGAAATAGCCGTAAGCATCGTGAAAAACGAAATAACCTTTCCCCTTGAGCGGCGCGAGCTCGTTACCAACCTGCGTTTCGGTTGAGGCTAATTGTGCCTCAAAATCCTTCAGGTTGGCGTCAAGTTTGGCTCGACTTTGCGGCATAAGTTCCACTAATTTTCCATGGATTGCAACCGCTGTAGCCCGCGCTATCTCTGGGGAAAGCCAAAGATGCATGTTGAAATCGCCGTGATGGTGATCTTCTTCACTTTTTTCCGCGTGGTCGTGATCATCATCATCGCCGTGAATACTTTTCATCAGTAGCAGTTTCACATCTTCAAGCTGCGCAATCGTTACCTGCTTCGCTCCTAGTAATTTGCTTACCGGTTTTTGCATAAACGCTTCCATCCCCGGGCCAACCCAAACGACTAAGTCCGCGTTCTGTAAGCGTTTTACATCCGATGGACGCAGTGAATAATCATGTTCTGAAGCGCCGTCAGGCAGTAAAACCTCCGTTTCTGTTACACCATCAGCAATGGCAGAAGCGATGAACCCAACGGGTTTAAGCGAAGCGACAACGGCGGCATCTGCGGCCTGTGTTGCACCTCCCCAGAGAGCGGCGGATAATGCTGCGAAAAGAAGCGTTTTTTTATGTAACATAATGCGACCAATCATCGTAATGAATATGAGAAGTGTGATATTATAACATTTCATGACTACTGCAAGACTAAAATTAACATGACAAGTCTGGTTTCCCTGGAAAATGTCTCGGTTTCTTTTGGCCAACGCCGCGTCCTCTCTGATGTGTCGCTGGAACTTAAACCTGGAAAAATTTTGACTTTACTTGGGCCAAATGGCGCAGGTAAGTCGACACTGGTACGGGTAGTGCTCGGGCTGGTAACACCTGATGAAGGGGTTATCAAGCGCAACGGAAAACTACGCATCGGCTATGTACCGCAGAAGCTGTATCTCGACACCACGTTGCCACTGACCGTAAACCGTTTTTTACGCTTACGCCCTAGCACACATAAAGAAGATATTTTGCCTGCACTGAAACGTGTCCAGGCCGGGCATCTGATTAACGCACCGATGCAAAAGCTCTCTGGTGGCGAAACACAGCGTGTACTGTTAGCGCGAGCATTGTTAAATCGACCGCAATTATTAGTGCTGGATGAACCCACTCAAGGCGTGGATGTAAATGGCCAGGTGGCGTTATATGACCTTATTGACCAGTTGCGTCGCGAACTGGATTGTGGCGTTTTAATGGTCTCTCACGATCTGCATCTGGTAATGGCAAAAACCGATGAAGTGCTGTGTCTGAATCACCACATTTGTTGTTCCGGCACACCGGAAGTTGTTTCCCTACATCCGGAGTTTATTTCTATGTTTGGTCCTCGTGGTGCTGAACAACTGGGTATCTATCGCCATCATCATAATCATCGTCACGATTTACAGGGACGAATTGTTTTGCGTCGGGGAAATGATCGCTCATGATTGAATTATTATTTCCCGGTTGGTTAGCCGGGATCATGCTCGCCTGTGCCGCGGGTCCGCTGGGTTCGTTTGTAGTCTGGCGTCGTATGTCTTATTTCGGTGATACGCTGGCTCATGCCTCATTACTTGGCGTCGCGTTTGGTTTGTTGCTGGACGTGAATCCATTCTATGCGGTAATTGCCGTTACGCTGCTCCTGGCGGGCGGTCTGGTATGGCTGGAGAAGCGTCCACAGCTGGCGATTGACACGTTATTAGGGATTATGGCGCACAGTGCCCTGTCGCTGGGCCTGGTGGTCGTTAGTCTGATGTCTAACATTCGTGTTGATTTGATGGCTTACCTGTTCGGTGATTTGCTGGCAGTGACGCCAGAAGATCTCATCGCTATTGCGATTGGCGTGGTCATCGTGGTGGCTATTTTGTTCTGGCAATGGCGCAATTTGCTGTCGATGACGATTAGCCCGGATCTGGCGTTTGTTGATGGTGTGAAATTACAGCGCGTGAAATTGTTGTTGATGCTGGTGACGGCATTGACGATTGGTGTAGCGATGAAATTTGTTGGCGCGTTGATTATTACTTCACTGCTGATTATTCCTGCTGCTACTGCACGTCGCTTTGCCCGCACGCCGGAACAGATGGCAGGTGTCGCTGTGTTGGTGGGGATGGTTGCCGTAACGGGCGGTTTAACCTTTTCCGCATTTTACGATACGCCGGCGGGTCCGTCGGTGGTGCTATGTGCAGCACTGTTATTTATTATCAGTATGATGAAAAAGCAGGCCAGCTAATCTATCGCTGAACACATTTGTCGGATGCGGCGCGAGCGACCAATCCGACTTACGGCATTTCTGGCGGCGTTATGCCAAAGTGATTCCACGCCCGCGTCGTCGCCATACGCCCACGCGGTGTACGCTGCAAAAAGCCTTGCTGAATCAAATAAGGTTCCAGCACATCCTCAATGGTTTCACGTTCTTCGCCAATAGCCGCCGCCAGGTTATCCAGACCTACCGGCCCACCAAAGAACTTATCGATTACCGCCAGCAACAATTTGCGGTCCATATAATCGAAACCTTCAGCATCGACATTCAACATGTCCAGCGCCTGAGCAGCGATATCTGCCGAGATGGTGCCATCGTGCTTCACTTCGGCGAAATCACGCACTCGACGCAGCAGACGGTTGGCAATACGTGGCGTACCGCGAGCGCGACGAGCAACTTCCAGCGCGCCGTCATCACTCATCTCAAGCCCCATAAAGCGTGCACTGCGACTAACGATATATTGCAGATCCGGCACCTGATAAAACTCCAGACGTTGCACAATACCAAAACGGTCGCGCAACGGTGATGTCAGCGAACCTGCGCGCGTGGTTGCGCCAATCAGGGTAAACGGCGGCAAATCAATTTTAATGGAGCGTGCCGCCGGACCTTCACCAATCATGATATCCAGTTGGTAGTCTTCCATTGCCGGGTACAGCACTTCTTCAACAACTGGCGATAAACGGTGGATCTCATCAATAAACAGCACGTCATGCGGTTCAAGGTTAGTGAGCATCGCTGCCAGATCGCCCGCCTTTTCCAGCACCGGACCAGAAGTCGTGCGTAAATTAACGCCCATTTCATTGGCGACAATGTTGGCAAGCGTAGTTTTACCCAACCCCGGAGGACCAAAAATCAACAAATGATCGAGGGCATCGCCGCGCAGTTTCGCTGCTTTGATGAAAATCTCCATCTGTGAACGAACCTGCGGCTGACCAACATACTCTTCCAGTAATTTAGGGCGAATGGCGCGATCTGCTACATCTTCCGGCAAAGTGGTACCGGCAGAAATCAGACGGTCTGCTTCAATCATCCTTTACCTCATAACGCGGCGCGTAGGGCTTCGCGAATTAATGTTTCACTGCTGGCGTCAGGGCGAGCGATTTTGCTCACCATGCGGCTTGCTTCTTGTGGTTTATAGCCCAGCGCCACCAGCGCGGCAACCGCTTCCTGTTCAGCATCGTCGGTCGCCGGGCTGGCAGGTGATGTGAGTACCAGGTCGGCGGCCGGGGTAAACAGATCGCCATGCAAACCTTTAAATCGGTCTTTCATTTCAACAATCAAGCGTTCGGCGGTTTTTTTGCCAATACCCGGCAGTTTCACCAGTGCCCCCACTTCTTCACGTTCAACGGCATTAACGAACTGCTGCGCTGACATTCCGGAGAGGATCGCCAGCGCCAACTTCGGGCCGACGCCGTTGGTTTTGATCAACTCTTTGAACAATGTGCGCTCTTGTTTATTGTTAAAACCGTACAGCAGTTGCGCGTCTTCACGCACCACAAAGTGGGTGAAAACGATCGCTTCCTGACCCGCTTCAGGGAGTTCATAAAAACAGGTCATCGGCATATGCACTTCATAGCCTACGCCGCCCACTTCAATTAACACCAGCGGGGGTTGTTTTTCAATGATGATGCCTCTGAGTCTGCCTATCACATGACGCTCCTGCGTAATGAATCAAAGATAATGCTGTATGATAAAAAAATGCTGGATAGATATCCAGCGAAGGATGAAGAAAACTTGCGAGGTGTCTCGATGAACTGAAAAATGGCGCAGTATGATTTATTCTACAGGTTATATTGGAAGCAAATATTTAAATATTACGTATTCAGTGAAGAAATGCGTAATAAAAATATACATTGCGCCTCCTGAAAAAATAATTTTTTTATGCTATTACGTATATTCGTATCTATTTCAATGGAATGACAACGTGAATATTAATTACCCTGCTGAATATGAAATTGGAGATATCGTCTTTACATGTATAGGTGCTGCCGGTAATGCTGCCAACTTACTGATTTAGTGTATGATGGTGATTTTAAGGTGCTTGCGTGGCTTCCATTTCCATCAGATGTCCTTCCTGCTCCGCTACTGAAGGCGTGGTGCGTAACGGCAAAAGCACTGCCGGACATCAGCGCTATCTCTGCTCTCATTGCCGTAAAACATGGCAACTACAGTTCACTTACACCGCCTCTCAGCCCGGTACGCACCAGAAA
>NZ_MECT01000025.1:0-12488 GCF_001722145.1 Shigella sp. FC1544 | reverse complement strand
TTTCTGGTGCGTACCGGGCTGAGAGGCGGTGTAAGTGAACTGTAGTTGCCATGTTTTACGGCAATGAGAGCAGAGATAGCGCTGATGTCCGGCAGTGCTTTTGCCGTTACGCACCACGCCTTCAGTAGCGGAGCAGGAAGGACATCTGATGGAAATGGAAGCCACGCAAGCACCTTAAAATCACCATCATACACTAAATCAGTAAGTTGGCAGCATTACCCCTCCAACGGAACTTAAGCCGTCAGGTGCCAGGGCGATATACCCCGCCTTCGTCACTCGCCGTGCCACATCTTCGATATACGGATTCAGTCCACGATTCTCATGCACCACCACCACGGCTGGCGTTTTGCCGCTCATTTTTGCGGGTTTCACCAGATAACCCCGTACCTCGCCGTGACCATTTGGCGAAGGATACGTGATGTACTCAGCAACAATCTCCGGGTCGGTAAACTCTACCTGAGTCGTCAGCGCATAATTTGGCTTGAGCAAATCAAACAACGCTAATGCCGTCATCCCGCCCACCGCATACTTCGCCGCAAGGTTGAGGAACTCACGTTTCGAAATTTTCCCGTGAGCGTAATAGTCGTAGTAATCCAACAACTCTTGTGGGAAATCTTTGGCGGTTAAACGCGGCATCGTTGCATTCCTCAACTGGTGTTTTTTAAGCAAAGCATAAGCGCGTGTTTTTGCCCAGTTTTTCGTCACTCTGTGAGCCAGACTACGGGATACGCGCTGGCGAATCGCTAAACTAGAAACATTGTTTCGAAATTGAACGGTGGAAAGGAGAGGTCATGGTCTGGTTAGCGAATCCCGAACGTTACGGGCAGATGCAGTACCGCTATTGCGGAAAAAGTGGTTTACGCCTGCCCGCGTTATCGCTCGGTTTATGGCACAATTTCGGTCACGTTAACGCGCTGGAATCACAGCGTGCAATCCTGCGTAAAGCGTTTGATTTAGGCATTACGCACTTTGATTTAGCCAACAATTACGGGCCGCCTCCAGGAAGCGCAGAAGAGAACTTTGGTCGCCTGCTGCGGGAGGATTTTGCCGCTTATCGCGATGAACTGATTATCTCTACCAAGGCTGGCTACGATATGTGGCCCGGCCCTTACGGCTCTGGCGGTTCACGTAAATACCTGCTCGCCAGCCTCGACCAAAGCCTGAAGCGTATGGGGCTTGAGTATGTCGATATCTTTTACTCTCATCGCGTCGATGAAAATACGCCGATGGAAGAAACCGCCTCTGCGCTGGCTCATGCGGTACAAAGCGGTAAGGCGCTGTATGTCGGGATCTCCTCTTACTCGCCAGAGCGGACGCAAAAAATGGTCGAGTTGCTGCACGAGTGGAAAATTCCGCTTTTAATTCATCAACCTTCGTACAATTTACTGAACCGCTGGGTGGATAAAAGCGGCCTGCTGGATACCCTGCAAAATAACGGCGTGGGCTGTATTGCCTTTACTCCTCTGGCTCAGGGATTGCTGACCGGAAAATATCTCAACGGCATTCCGCAAGATTCACGGATGCATCGTGAAGGGAATAAAGTTCGTGGTCTGACGCCGAAAATGCTTACCGAAGCCAACCTCAACAGCCTGCGCTTATTGAATGAAATGGCACAGCAGCGTGGACAATCAATGGCGCAAATGGCGTTAAGCTGGTTGCTGAAAGATGATCGCGTGACGTCGGTATTGATTGGTGTCAGCCGCGCGGAGCAACTAGAGGAGAACGTGCAGGCGCTGAATAATCTGACATTTAGCACCGAGGAGCTGGCGCAGATTGATCAGCATATCGCCGATGGCGAGCTGAATCTGTGGCAGGCGTCTTCCGATAAATGACCTGTTAATAACGGGCGCGCGAACCGCGCCCGAATCAGATCAGTGATTATGACGAGTCAGTCGGTCAAGATAGCCCATCACAAATGCAGAGAGCACAAACGTCAGATGGATAATGACGTACCACATCAGTTTGTTATCCGGGACATTTTTCGCATCCATAAAGACGCGCAGTAAGTGAATGGAAGAAATTGCCACAATCGACGCTGCTACTTTGTTTTTCAGCGACGTTGCGTCCATTTTCCCCAGCCAGTTCAGCTTCTCTTTGTTCTCGGAGATATCCAGCTGCGAGACGAAATTCTCATAACCGGAAAACATCACCATCACCAGCAAACCGCCAACCAGCGTCATATCCACCAGCGACAGCAACACGAGGATCAAATCTGATTCCGCCATCGAGAAGATATTCGGCAGTACGTGAATAATCTCCTGGAAGAACTTCAGCGCCAGGGCAACTAACGCCAGCGAAAGGCCAAAGTACACGGGGGCAAGCAGCCAGCGAGAAGCATACATTGCATTTTCAAGAAAACGTTCCATACATTCCTGTCGTGTAGTTAAAACGGGCAACAGTATATCGCAATTGAGTAAACAGCACGCAACAGCAAATCAACATATACGTTAAACCTTTGTCGCATAATTCTGAGGTTTAGGGATCTTCCTGGTTCCCTTATCAACGCATCGAGAGCGTCTACCCTTAAAAGACGTTGAACCTGAAGGGAGAAAAACAATGTCTCATTTAAAAGACCCGACTACGCAGTATTACACTGGTGAATATCCCAAACAGAAACAACCGACGCCAGGCATCCAAGCGAAGATGACACCGGTACCGGATTGCGGCGAGAAAACCTATGTTGGTAGCGGTCGCCTGAAAGATCGTAAAGCACTGGTGACAGGGGGCGATTCCGGAATAGGTCGAGCTGCCGCCATCGCTTACGCGCGTGAAGGGGCTGACGTGGCGATCAGTTATCTTCCCGTGGAAGAAGAAGACGCTCAGGATGTGAAAAAGATCATTGAAGAATGCGGACGCAAAGCCGTTCTGCTGCCAGGCGATTTAAGCGATGAGAAATTCGCCCGTTCGCTGGTTCACGAAGCGCACAAGGCGTTAGGCGGGCTGGATATTATGGCGCTGGTCACCGGGAAACAGGTTGCCATTCCGGATATTGCAGACCTCACCAGCGAACAGTTTCAAAAGACCTTTGCCATTAACGTTTTCGCGCTGTTCTGGCTAACCCAGGAAGCGATCCCCCTGCTACCGAAAGGTGCAAGTATCATCACCACTTCGTCAATCCAGGCATACCAGCCAAGTCCGCATTTACTGGACTATGCGGCTACGAAGGCGGCGATTCTGAACTACAGCCGTGGCCTGGCAAAACAGGTCGCGGAGAAAGGTATTCGGGTGAATATTGTCGCGCCAGGCCCTATCTGGACGGCACTGCAAATTTCCGGCGGACAAACGCAGGATAAGATCCCGCAGTTTGGTCAGCAAACGCCGATGAAGCGTGCGGGGCAACCGGCGGAACTGGCCCCTGTATATGTTTATCTGGCAAGTCAGGAGTCGAGCTACGTCACCGCAGAAGTGCACGGTGTGTGCGGCGGCGAGCATTTAGGTTAAAAAAATGCCCGGTTGTGAAAAGCAACCGGGCATCATTGTGAATTCACTCTTACCTGATGTGGCGAAAACGCCTTATCCGCCTACAAACGCATGAAGATTCAACATGTTGCAATAGATTTTGTAGGCCTGATAAGCGTAGCGCATCAGGCATTGAGCACCTAATGCCGGATGCGGCGTGAACGCCTTATCCGGCCTACAAACGCACGAAGATTCAACATGTTGCAATAGATTTTGTAGGCCTGATGAGCGTAGCGCATCAGGCAATTCTACTTTACTTCGCTTTGGCGGTTTCTTCGCCGACCAGACCTATCTTCAGGTAACCCGCCTGATGCAGCGTATCCATTACCTTCATCAACGTCTCGTAATCGACGGTTTTATCCGCTCGGAAGAAGATGGTGGTGTCTTTCTTGCCTTCGGTTAACGCATTCAACGCCGTAATCATTGTTTCATCGGTGACCGGATCGTTACCGATAAACATCGAGTTGTCTGCCTTCACCGACAGATAAACCGGTTTTTCCGGGCGCGGCTGCGGCGTGCTGGTAGAAGCAGGCAAGTTCACCTTCACATCTACCGTCGCTAACGGTGCCGCCACCATAAAGATAATCAGCAGAACCAACATCACGTCGATAAACGGCGTCACGTTGATATCATGCATTTCGCCGTTATCGTCGAGGTTTTCGTTAAGATGCATTGCCATCGGATATTATCCTGCGCGTAATTTTTGTGCGACACGAACCGGATGCGCAGCGGCGCTGGCTTCCAGATCCAGGTCACGGCTTTGCAGCAACAATACCTGCGCTGCAACATCACCCAGCATCGCTTTAAAGCCGCCAATCTGGCGTGCAAATACGTTATAGATAACGACCGCAGGAATCGCTGCCACGAGGCCGATTGCCGTTGCTAACAGAGCTTCTGCGATACCCGGCGCAACGACTGCCAGGTTAGTGGTCTGCGTTTGCGCGATACCAATAAAGCTGTTCATGATGCCCCAGACCGTACCAAACAGACCAACGAACGGAGAAATCGCGCCGATGGTTGCCAGATAGCCGTTACCGCGGCCCATTTGACGACCCACTGCGGCGACCCGACGCTCCAGACGGAAGCTGGTACGTTCTTTAATACCTTCGTTATCGTCGCTGCCTTCTGACAGTTCCAGCTCATTCTGCGCTTCATTGAACAAATGCAGGCTTAAGCTTTTGCTACCAAAATCAGCGGCGATATCGTTGGCCTGGTTTAAGGAACGCGCTTCAGCCAGCAGTTGCTGCTCGCGCTTTAGGCGACGCTTCTGATTGAAGAACTCTACGCTCTTACTGAAGAAGATTGCCCAGGTGACTACGGAGGCCAAAATAAGCCCAATCATCACGCACTTAACGACAATATCGGCGTGCTGATACATACCCCAGACGGAAAGGTCCGTCTGCATTAAATTATTACCCACTGTGTATCTCCAGGACGCAAGTCACAAAATCTGCGCATAATAATATCAAAACGACGTCGAATTGATAGTCGTTCTCATTACTATTTGCATACTGCCGTACCTTTGCTTTCTTTTCCTTGCGTTTACGCAGTAAAAAAGTCACCAGCACGCCATTTGCGAAAATTTTCTGCTTTATGCCAATTCTTCAGGATGCGCCCGCGAATATTCATGCTAGTTTAGACATCCAGACGTATAAAAACAGGAATCCCGACATGGCGGACAAAAAGCTTGATACTCAACTGGTGAATGCAGGACGCAGCAAAAAATACACTCTTGGCGCGGTAAATAGCGTGATTCAGCGCGCTTCTTCGCTGGTATTTGAGAGTATGGAAGCCAAAAAGCACGCGACGCGCAATCGCGCCAATGGCGAGTTGTTCTATGGACGGCGCGGAACGTTAACCCATTTTTCCTTACAACAAGCGATGTGTGAACTGGAAGGTGGCGCAGGCTGCGCGCTATTTCCCTGCGGGGCGGCAGCGGTTGCTAATTCGATTCTTGCTTTTGTCGAACAGGGCGATCATGTGTTGATGACCAACACTGCCTATGAACCGAGTCAGGATTTCTGTAGCAAAATCCTCAGCAAACTGGGCGTAACGACATCGTGGTTTGATCCGCTGATTGGTGCCGATATCGTTAAGCATCTGCAGCCAAACACTAAAATCGTGTTTCTGGAATCGCCAGGCTCCATCACCATGGAAGTCCACGACGTTCCGGCGATTGTTGCCGCCGTACGCAGTGTGGTGCCGGATGCCATCATTATGATCGACAACACCTGGGCAGCCGGTGTGCTGTTTAAGGCGCTGGATTTTGGCATCGATGTTTCTATTCAAGCCGCCACCAAATATCTGGTTGGGCATTCAGATGCGATGATTGGCACTGCCGTGTGCAATGCCCGTTGCTGGGAGCAGCTACGGGAAAACGCCTATCTGATGGGCCAGATGGTCGATGCCGATACCGCCTATATAACCAGCCGTGGCCTGCGCACATTAGGTGTGCGTTTGCGTCAACATCATGAAAGCAGTCTGAAAGTGGCTGAATGGCTGGCAGAACATCCGCAAGTAGCGCGAGTTAACCACCCTGCTCTGCCTGGCAGTAAAGGACACGAATTCTGGAAACGAGACTTTACAGGTAGCAGCGGGCTGTTTTCCTTTGTGCTTAAGAAAAAACTCAGTAATGAAGAGCTGGCGAACTATCTGGATAACTTCAGTTTATTCAGCATGGCCTACTCGTGGGGCGGGTATGAATCGTTGATCCTGGCGAATCAACCAGAACATATCGCCGCCATTCGCCCACAAGGCGAGATCGATTTTAGCGGGACCTTGATTCGCCTGCATATTGGTCTGGAAGATGTCGACGATCTGATTGCCGATCTGGACGCCGGTTTTGCGCGAATTGTATAACATTGCCACTTTTGGACAATTTTGCAGACATTTAATTGTGAAAAGTCTTAAATTGTTGCGTCCCGGATCAAGGCGTCCCGGACGAATCAGGAGTACAATAGGCAGATAAAGGCTTAAACGCTGTTCCACAGGAAAGTCCATGGCTGTTATTCAAGATATCATCGCTGCGCTCTGGCAACACGACTTTGCCGCGCTGGCGGATCCTCATATTGTTAGCGTTGTTTACTTTGTCATGTTTGCCACGCTGTTTTTAGAAAACGGCCTGCTGCCCGCCTCATTTTTGCCAGGCGACAGCTTGTTGATACTGGCAGGCGCATTGATTGCCCAGGGGGTTATGGATTTTCTGCCTACGATTACGATTCTGACCGCCGCAGCAAGTCTGGGCTGCTGGCTAAGTTATATTCAGGGGCGCTGGTTAGGGAATACCAAAACGGTGAAAGGCTGGCTGGCACAGCTTCCTGCTAAATATCACCAGCGCGCCACCTGCATGTTTGACCGCCACGGTCTGCTGGCGCTGCTGGCTGGACGTTTTCTTGCATTTGTCCGTACGCTGCTGCCAACCATGGCGGGAATTTCCGGTCTGCCAAACCGCCGCTTCCAGTTTTTCAACTGGTTAAGTGGATTGCTGTGGGTCAGCGTGGTAACCAGTTTTGGCTATGCCTTAAGTATGATTCCGTTCGTTAAACGCCATGAAGATCAGGTAATGACGTTCCTGATGATCCTGCCAATTGCCTTGTTAACCGCTGGCTTGTTAGGCATGCTGTTTGTGGTGATTAAAAAAAAATACTGTAACGCCTGACGATTTTCCCCGTTCCCGGCTGCTGTACCGGGAACGTATTTAATTCCCCTGCATCGCCCGCATTCTTGCCGCATCTTCCCCCGGCGTCACACCGAAGTAACGTTTAAACTCACGGCTAAATTGCGATGCGCTTTCATAGCCGACGCGCATCGCTGCTGCGCTGGCCTTCATGCCGTCATGGATGATCATCATCCGCGCCTTATGCAGACGGTAATTCTTCAAATACTGCAACGGCGAGGTGCTGGTGACAGACTTAAAATTATGGTGGAACGCCGATACGCTCATGTTGGCTTCTGCCGCCAGTTGCTCGACGCTCAGGTTTTCGGTGTATTTATTCTCAATCCGTTTCAGCACGCGGCTAATCAGACTGAAGTGAGTCTGGCGACTGACCAGCGCCAGTAACGCGCCGCCGCAAGGTCCGGTCAGCACGTAGTACAGAATTTCGCGGATGATCTGTTTGCCGAGAATACGCGCATCCAGTGGTCGCTCCATCACGTCGAGTAACCGCTCCGCCGCGCATAAAATCTCTTCTGATAACGTGGCGGAGTTAATCCCGCTGGCTGCCATCGACGGCTGGAAATGCTCATCTTCGCCAATGTCCATCAACAGTTCCTGTAACTGCAAAATATCGACATTGAGACGCAACCCTGCCAGCGGCACCTCTGACGTGGCATAGGTTTCGCACTCAAACGGCAACGGCACCGTCAGCAGCAGGTATTCATTGGCATCATAACGAAACACGCGTTCATTGATATAACCGATTTTATGCCCGGAAAAGAGAATTATGATGCCAGGCTCGTACATCACCGGTGTACGTGCGAAAGGCGTCTCGCCATACAACAAACGCACATCGGGCAACAGTTCTGACAAACTATTTTCTTTATTTTTCAGTTTATTAACTTTATCCGCCAGCAAGCGGCAAATCTCTTCACGTTTCATATCGCGTAATTTCTTAGGAATAATGCGGCAATTTGATTGTGCGCAATTTTGTAGCATTTCTCCAGCACTCTGGAGAAATAGGCAAGACATTGGCAGAAATGAGCATTGAGAGCCAGGGCGCTGGCGATCACAATGAAAAACATCAGGCAGATCGTTCTCTGCCCTCATATTGGCCCAGCAAAGGGAGCAAGTAATGAACAACTTTAATCTGCACACCCCAACCCGCATTCTGTTTGGTAAAGGCGCAATCGCTGGTTTACGCGAACAAATTCCTCACGATGCTCGCGTATTGATTACCTACGGTGGCGGCAGCGTGAAAAAAACCGGCGTTCTCGATCAAGTTCTGGATGCCCTGAAAGGCATGGACGTGCTGGAATTTGGCGGTATTGAGCCAAACCCGGCTTATGAAACGCTGATGAACGCCGTGAAACTGGTTCGCGAACAGAAAGTGACTTTCCTGCTGGCGGTTGGCGGCGGTTCTGTACTGGACGGCACCAAATTTATCGCCGCAGCGGCTAACTATCCGGAAAATATCGATCCGTGGCACATTCTGCAAACGGGCGGTAAAGAGATTAAAAGCGCCATCCCGATGGGCTGTGTGCTGACGCTGCCAGCAACCGGTTCAGAATCCAACGCAGGCGCGGTGATCTCCCGTAAAACCACTGGCGACAAGCAGGCGTTCCATTCTGCCCATGTTCAGCCGGTATTTGCCGTGCTCGATCCGGTTTATACCTACACCCTGCCGCCGCGTCAGGTGGCTAACGGCGTAGTGGACGCCTTTGTACACACCGTGGAACAGTATGTTACCAAACCGGTTGATGCCAAAATTCAGGACCGTTTCGCAGAAGGCATTTTGCTGACGCTGATCGAAGATGGTCCGAACGCCCTGAAAAAGCCAGAAAACTACGATGTGCGCGCCAACGTCATGTGGGCGGCAACGCAGGCGCTGAACTGTTTGATTGGCGCTGGCGTACCGCAGGACTGGGCAACGCATATGCTGGGCCACGAACTGACTGCGATGCACGGTCTGGATCACGCGCAAACACTGGCTATCGTCCTGCCTGCACTGTGGAATGAAAAACGCGATACCAAGCGCGCTAAGCTGCTGCAATATGCTGAACGCGTCTGGAACATCACTGAAGGTTCCGACGATGAGCGTATTGACGCCGCGATTGCCGCAACCCGCAATTTCTTTGAGCAATTAGGCGTGCCGACCCACCTCTCCGACTACGGTCTGGACGGCAGCTCCATCCCGGCTTTGCTGAAAAAACTGGAAGAGCACGGCATGACCCAACTGGGCGAAAATCATGACATTACGTTGGATGTCAGCCGCCGTATATACGAAGCCGCCCGCTAAGCTTTTTACGCCTCAAACTTTCGTTTTCGGGCATTTCGTCCAGACTTAAGTTCACAACACCTCACCGGAGCCTGCTCCGGTGAGGTCATATAAAGGAGGAACGTATGGCTAATCCAACCGTTATTAAGCTACAGGATGGCAATGTCATGCCCCAGCTGGGACTGGGCGTCTGGCAAGCAAGTAATGAGGAAGTAATCACCGCCATTCAAAAAGCGTTAGAAGTGGGTTATCGCTCGATTGATACCGCCGCGGCCTACAAGAACGAAGAAGGTGTCGGCAAAGCCCTGAAAAATGCCTCAGTCAACAGAGAAGAACTGTTCATCACCACTAAGCTGTGGAACGACGACCACAAGCGCCCCCGCGAAGCCCTGCTCGACAGCCTGAAAAAACTCCAGCTTGATTATATCGACCTCTACTTAATGCACTGGCCCGTTCCCGCTATCGACCATTATGTCGAAGCATGGAAAGGCATGATCGAATTGCAAAAAGAGGGATTAATCAAAAGCATCGGCGTGTGCAACTTCCAGATCCATCACCTGCAACGCCTGATTGATGAAACTGGCGTGACGCCTGTGATAAACCAGATCGAACTTCATCCGCTGATGCAACAACGCCAGCTACACGCCTGGAACGCGACACACAAAATCCAGACCGAATCCTAGAGCCCATTAGCGCAAGGAGGGAAAGGCGTTTTCGATCAGAAAGTCATTCGCGATCTGGCAGATAAATACGGCAAAACCCCGGCGCAGATTGTTATCCGCTGGCATCTGGATAGCGGCCTGGTGGTGATCCCGAAATCGGTCACACCTTCACGTATTGCCGAAAACTTTGATGTCTGGGATTTCCGTCTCGACAAAGACGAACTCGGCGAAATTGCAAAACTCGATCAGGGCAAGCGTCTCGGTCCCGATCCTGACCAGTTCGGCGGCTAACATGCAAATTCTCCCGGTGGCGGTAATGTTCCGCTACCGGACTTTTCAGAAATCATTTATTCCCCTCGCGTCCCGCCCGTTGTTACTCTTCCTTGTTCAGGAATGCCAAATATAAGGACATCATCATGCAGAGCCGGAAGCTCTTAAAAGAACAACTCATCTATATCCGGGATAAACGCAACGGAGAGGTGAAAAACAGATGAAAATAATACTTCTGTTTTTAGCAGCCCTGGCAAGTTTTACCGTACACGCGCAGCCTCCTTCACAGACCGTAGAACAAACAGTCCGGCAGATTTATCAGAACTATAAATCAGATGCCAGTACGCCTTATTTCGGTGAAACCGGAGAGCGGGCGATAACTTCAGCGCGTATTCAACAGGCGCTTACCCTGAACGACAATCTTACGCTGCCGGGCAATATTGGCTGGCTGGATTATGATCCGGTTTGTGATTGTCAGGATTTTGGCGATCTGGTGCTAGAAAGCGTTGCGATAACCCAAACTGACGCCGATCATGCCGATGCCGTTGTGCGCTTTCGTATCTTTAAAGATGATAAAGAAAAGACCACGCAGACACTGAAAATGGTGGCGGAAAATGGTCGTTGGGTCATTGACGATATTGTCAGCAATCATGGCAGCGTCTTACAAGCAGTTAATAGCGAGAATGAAAAAACGCTGGCCGCTTTAGCTTCGTTGCAAAAAGAACAGCCGGAAGCCTTTGTTGCCGAACTCTTTGAACATATTGCTGATTATAGCTGGCCGTGGACGTGGGTGGTTTCCGACTCTTACCGCCAGGCGGTTAATGCCTTCTATAAAACCACCTTCAAGACGGCCAATAATCCCGATGAAGATATGCAAATAGAACGGCAATTTATTTACGACAATCCGATCTGTTTTGGCGAAGAGTCGCTATTTTCACGCGTTGATGAAATTCGAGTCCTGGAGAAAACCGCCGATTCCGCCCGCATTCATGTTCGTTTTACGCTGACCAATGGCAACAACGAAGAGCAAGAACTGGTTTTACAGCGGCGCGAAGGCAAGTGGGAAATCGCTGATTTTATCCGCCCGAACAGCGGCAGCCTACTTAAGCAGATTGAGGCAAAAACTGCCGCCAGATTAAAGCAATGAGCTGAATTAAATAACAATTAGCCGGAACAATAAATAAAAGGGAACACTATATGAAAACGATTTTCACCGTGGGAGCTGTTGTTCTGGCAACCTGCTTGCTCAGTGGCTGCGTCAATGAGCAAAAGGTCAATCAGCTGGCGAGCAATGTGCAAACATTAAATGCCAAAATCGCCCGGCTTGAGCAGGATATGAAAGCACTACGCCCACAAATCTATGCTGCCAAATCCGAAGCTAACAGAGCCAATACGCGTCTTGATGCACAGGACTATTTTGATTGCCTGCGCTGCTTGCGTATGTACGCAGAATGATAAAAAAATCCCCGGCAGCATGTCAGTTGCCGGGTTATAGGCTGTTTGCTAAAAAAAGCCAAACATAAGGACATGATTATGCGACGCTGGCACACCTGTTTTTTTATTCTGCTGTTCTGTGGCTTCAGCGGAAACGTGTTGTGCAAAGAATCGATTAATGAAGCGATAGAACGTTTGTACCAACCATTGACCAGTAATGACGATATACCAATAACCGATGAATTCAGTCTCGATTTGCGAAGTAATATGAGCGCTACTCCTGGCAAAATGACACCCTGGCTGAATAATAATCTTTTGTGTCGCTGTGTCGATGACGCTTTCGTTTCTGCAGAAATAATCCAAAGCACACACCTAAATGGCGGCCGAACGCATGTACTGTTGCAGCTGGTTATCAAACAAAATCGCACAGATATCCACCGGTTACTGGGGCTAATGCTGGTTCGTGAAAATGATAATCATCGTTGGCTAATAGAAGACATCGATGACGGTGGTAATGCTGCCAACTTACTGATTTAGTGTATGATGGTGATTTTAAGGTGCTTGCGTGGCTTCCATTTCCATCAGATGTCCTTCCTGCTCCGCTACTGAAGGCGTGGTGCGTAACGGCAAAAGCACTGCCGGACATCAGCGCTATCTCTGCTCTCATTGCCGTAAAACATGGCAACTACAGTTCACTTACACCGCCTCTCAGCCCGGTACGCACCAGAAA
>NZ_MECT01000024.1:0-12574 GCF_001722145.1 Shigella sp. FC1544 | reverse complement strand
GGCTACGTCGGTGCTAAATCACGTCAGCGCTGGCTGTTTTACGCGTATGACAGGATACGGAGGACGGTTGTGGCGCACGTCTTCGGTGAACGCACTCTGACCACACTGGAGCGTCTTCTGAGCCTGCTGTCGGCCTTTGAGGTCGTGGTATGGATGACGGATGGCTGGCCGCAGTATGAATCACGCCTGAAGGGAAAGCTGCACGTTATCAGCAAGCGTTACACTCAGCGCATTGAGCGACATAATCTGAATCTGAGACAACATCTGGCAAGGCTGGGACGGAAGTCACTGTCGTTCTCAAAATCGGTGGAGCTGCATGACAAGGTCATCGGGCATTATCTGAACATAAAACACTATCAGTAAGTTGGAGTCATTACCACCGTGCACAATATTTTTATCCCTCATATTTATAGGGTAAATTACCTGTAAAGTAGTGTCTAATTACCCGCCTCGCAAATTCCAGTTTTCAAATATCTATTTCAGGTCAAAAGATTGAATTATTCACTGGAGACGATTCGTAAATTCGCTGGATTTTTGACTAAAGTTTCTTTAGGATTTGTCTCATCGTATGATTAATTACACCAATCGTTCAACGTCTTGCTGATAAGTGATGGCGATTATATGAGGTTAGCAATGCCTTCTGGAAATCAGGAACCCCGCCGCGATCCTGAATTAAAACGTAAAGCCTGGCTGGCGGTTTTTCTTGGTTCTGCACTTTTCTGGGTGGTTGTCGCACTGCTGATTTGGAAAGTGTGGGGATAACTATGGTCGGTCAGGAGCAACTGGAGTCGTCACCATTATGCCAGCATAGTGACAATGAAACAGAAACGAAACGGGAATGTTCCGTCGTTATTCCAGACGACTGGCAACTAACATCGCAGCAGCAAGCCTTTATAGAACTGTTTGCTGAAGATGATCAGCCGAAACAATAATTATCATCATTCTTATTACCCATTTTTAATGAATTAAAGGGCTTTTAATACACCGCAGCAATAACAGCTTGAGTTATCTCAACACAAAATAATAACCGTTAAGGGTGTAGGCTATGATCAACACAAATATGAAATATTGGTCCTGGATGGGCGCGTTTTCTCTGTCGATGCTCTTCTGGGCCGAACTCCTCTGGATCATTACTCACTGATCCTTGACCCCGCTGCGGCGGGGTTGTCATTTGCTTTGCCACAAGGTTTCTCCTCTTTTATCAATTTGGGTTGTTATCAAATCGTTACGCGATGTTTGTGTTATCTTTAATATTCACCCTGAAGAGAATCAGGGCTTCGCAACCCTGTCATTAAGGAGGAGCTATGTCGTCAACCCTACGAGAAGCCAGTAAGGACACGTTGCAGGCCAAAGATAAAACTTACCACTACTACAGCCTGCCGCTTGCTGCTAAATCACTGGGCGATATCACCCGTCTACCCAAGTCACTCAAAGTTTTGCTCGAAAACCTGCTGCGCTGGCAGGATGGTAACTCGGTTACCGAAGAGGATATCCACGCGCTGGCAGGATGGCTGAAAAATGCCCATGCTGACCGTGAAATTGCCTACCGCCCGGCAAGGGTGCTGATGCAGGACTTTACCGGCGTACCTGCCGTTGTTGATCTGGCGGCAATGCGCGAAGCGGTTAAACGCCTCGGCGGCGATACTGCAAAGGTTAACCCGCTCTCACCGGTCGACCTGGTCATTGACCACTCGGTGACCGTCGATCGTTTTGGTGATGATGAGGCATTTGAAGAAAACGTACGCCTGGAAATGGAGCGCAACCACGAACGTTATGTGTTCCTGAAATGGGGAAAGCAAGCGTTCAGTCGGTTTAGCGTCGTGCCGCCAGGCACAGGCATTTGCCATCAGGTTAACCTCGAATATCTCGGCAAAGCAGTGTGGAGTGAATTGCAGGACGGTGAATGGATTGCTTATCCGGATACACTCGTTGGTACTGACTCGCACACCACTATGATCAACGGCCTTGGCGTGCTGGGGTCGGGCGTGGGTGGGATCGAAGCAGAAGCCGCAATGTTAGGCCAGCCGGTTTCCATGCTTATCCCGGACGTAGTGGGCTTTAAACTTACCGGTAAATTACGTGAAGGTATTACCGCCACAGACCTGGTTCTCACTGTTACCCAAATGCTGCGCAAACATGGCGTGGTGGGGAAATTCGTCGAATTTTATGGTGATGGTCTGGATTCACTACCGCTGGCAGATCGCGCCACCATTGCCAATATGTCGCCAGAATATGGTGCCACCTGTGGCTTCTTCCCAATCGATGCTGTAACCCTCGATTACATGCGTTTAAGCGGGCGCAGCGAAGATCAGGTTGAGTTGGTCGAAAAATATGCCAAAGCGCAGGGCATGTGGCGTAACCCGGGCGATGAACCGATTTTTACCAGTACGTTAGAACTGGATATGAATGACGTTGAAGCGAGCCTGGCAGGGCCAAAACGCCCACAGGATCGCGTTGCACTGCCCGATGTACCAAAAGCATTTGCCGCCAGTAACGAACTGGAAGTGAATGCCACGCATAAAGATCGCCAGCCGGTCGATTATGTTATGAACGGACATCAGTATCAGTTACCTGATGGCGCTGTGGTCATTGCTGCGATAACCTCGTGCACCAACACCTCTAACCCAAGTGTGCTGATGGCCGCAGGCTTGCTGGCGAAAAAAGCCGTAACTCTGGGCCTCAAGCGGCAACCGTGGGTCAAAGCGTCGCTGGCACCGGGTTCGAAAGTCGTTTCTGATTATCTGGCAAAAGCGAAACTGACACCGTATCTCGACGAACTGGGGTTTAACCTTGTGGGATACGGTTGTACCACCTGTATTGGTAACTCTGGGCCGCTGCCCGATCCTATCGAAACGGCAATCAAAAAAGGCGATTTAACCGTCGGTGCGGTGCTGTCCGGCAACCGTAACTTTGAAGGCCGTATCCATCCGCTGGTTAAAACTAACTGGCTGGCCTCGCCGCCGCTGGTGGTTGCCTATGCGCTGGCGGGAAATATGAATATCAACCTGGCTGCTGAGCCGATTGGTCATGATCGTAAAGGCGACCCGGTTTATCTGAAAGATATCTGGCCATCGGCACAAGAAATTGCCCGTGCGGTAGAACAAGTCTCCACAGAAATGTTCCGTAAAGAGTACGCAGAAGTTTTTGAAGGCACAGCAGAGTGGAAGGAAATTAACGTCACACGATCCGATACCTACGGTTGGCAGGAGGATTCAACCTATATTCGCTTATCGCCTTTCTTTGATGAAATGCAGGCAACACCAGCACCTGTGGAAGATATTCACGGTGCGCGGATCCTCGCAATGCTGGGGGATTCAGTCACCACTGACCATATCTCTCCGGCGGGCAGTATTAAGCCCGACAGCCCGGCGGGTCGATATCTACAAGGTCGGGGTGTTGAGCGAAAAGACTTTAACTCCTACGGTTCGCGGCGTGGTAACCATGAAGTGATGATGCGCGGCACCTTCGCCAATATTCGCATCCGTAATGAAATGGTGCCTGGCGTTGAAGGGGGGATGACGCGGCATTTACCTGACAGCGATGTTGTCTCTATCTATGATGCCGCGATGCGCTATAAGCAGGAGCAAACGCCGCTGGCGGTGATTGCCGGGAAAGAGTATGGATCAGGCTCCAGCCGTGACTGGACGGCAAAAGGTCCGCGTCTGCTTGGTATTCGTGTGGTGATTGCCGAATCGTTTGAACGAATTCACCGTTCGAATTTAATTGGCATGGGCATCTTGCCGCTGGAATTTCCGCAAGGCGTGACGCGTAAAACGTTAGGGCTAACCGGGAAAGAGAAGATTGATATTGGCGACCTGCAAAATCTACAACCCGGCGCGACGGTTCCGGTGACGCTTACGCGCGCGGATGGTAGCCAGGAAGTCGTACCCTGCCGTTGTCGTATCGACACCGCGACGGAGTTGACCTACTACCAGAACGACGGCATTTTGCATTATGTCATTCGTAATATGCTGAAGTAACAAGTATTTGCTTGCCGGTTATTTTGCTTCCGGCAAGCAAATTAATTCCACAATGCGAGAGGGTTATTTGTTCAGCAAATGACCCATTTTCTCGGCTTTGGTATCGAGATAATGTTCGTTATTGGGGTTACGACCTACAATCAATGGTACGCGTTCAACAATATTAATCCCTGCTTCGGTCAGAATTTCGACTTTTTTCGGGTTATTGGTTAACAAGCGGACTTCATTGACGCCAAGGAGTTTGAACATATCAGCGCAAAGAGTGAAGTCGCGCTCATCAGCGGCGAAGCCTAACTGGTGGTTAGCCTCTACGGTATCGTAACCTTGATCCTGCAGTGCGTAAGCGCGGATTTTATTCAGCAGACCAATGTTACGACCTTCCTGACGGTGATACAGCAAAATACCACGGCCTTCCTCGGCAATTTGCGTCAATGCCGCTTCGAGCTGGAAGCCACAATCGCAGCGCAAGCTGAACAGGGCGTCACCGGTCAGACATTCGGAATGGACGCGCGCAAGTACCGGGGTATGCCCGGAAATATCGCCATAGACTAGCGCGACATGATCGTGTCCGGTTGCCAGTTCTTCAAATCCCACCATCAGGAAATCGCCCCATGGGGTTGGCAGTTTGGCTTCTGCCACACGTTTAAGCTGCATGAAATTCTCCAGATAATGCTGGTTCTGTATTGGCTTATTTTGCCATAACGAGAAGGGGTTCACCTAATCACGACGCGTCGATCGTTCACGGAATGGCACAAATCTGTCAATTTTTCCTGGAACTGGCGTTTTCAGTTATGATTGTGGGACTTATCAAAAAGGAGAGGCCATGCGTTCGATTGCCAGACGTACCGCAGTGGGAGCTGCACTATTGCTTGTCATGCCAGTAGCCGTATGGATTTCTGGCTGGCGTTGGCAACCTGGAGAACAAAGTTGGCTACTAAAAGCGGCTTTTTGGGTTACTGAAACTGTCACCCAGCCCTGGGGCGTCATTACACATTTGATTTTATTCGGCTGGTTTCTCTGGTGTCTGCGTTTTCGCATTAAGGCTGCCTTTGTATTATTTGCCATTCTGGCGGCCGCAATCCTTGTGGGACAAGGCGTTAAATCCTGGATCAAAGACAAAGTCCAGGAACCACGACCTTTTGTTATCTGGCTGGAAAAAACACATCATATTCCGGTTGATGAGTTCTACACTTTAAAGCGAGCAGAACGCGGAAATCTAGTGAAAGAACAGTTGGCTGAAGAGAAAAATATCCCACAATATTTGCGTTCACACTGGCAGAAAGAGACGGGGTTTGCCTTTCCTTCCGGTCACACGATGTTTGCTGCCAGTTGGGCACTGCTGGCCGTTGGTTTGCTGTGGCCGCGTCGGCGAACGTTAACCATTGCTATCTTGCTGGTCTGGGCAACGGGAGTCATGGGAAGCCGCCTGCTGCTCGGGATGCATTGGCCACGCGATCTGGTAGTAGCTACGTTGATTTCGTGGGCGCTGGTGGCGGTGGCAACGTGGCTTGCGCAACGAATTTGTGGGCCATTAACACCACCTGCGGAAGAAAATCGCGAAATAGCGCAACGAGAACAAGAAAGTTAACGCTGGTTGATTTTCCGAATTTAGCCCTTAAATCATCAACAATGCGCGTGGATGCCATTTCGCAGACGGCGCGAAAATGGTACTTTAAAGGGCTATTGCGGTAAGTTGACCATAATTTATTCGCTCTAACCACATAACGGGAAGTAATGTGAAATATTTACTCATTTTCTTACTGGTGTTAGCGATCTTCGTGATTTCGGTCACGTTGGGTGCGCAGAACGATCAACAGGTGACGTTTAATTATCTGTTAGCGCAAGGGGAGTACCGTATTTCCACATTGCTGGCGGTATTGTTTGCTGCGGGGTTTGCTATCGGTTGGTTGATTTGTGGCCTGTTCTGGCTGCGAGTTCGTGTTTCCCTGGCGCGCGCTGAACGTAAAATAAAGCGACTGGAAAACCAGCTTTCACCCGCGACTGACGTGGCTGTAGTGCCGCACTCGTCAGCGGCGAAGGAATAACTTTCTATGCTGGAGTTGTTGTTTCTGCTTTTGCCTGTAGCCGCTGCCTATGGCTGGTATATGGGCCGCAGAAGTGCGCAACAAAACAAGCAAGATGAAGCCAACCGCTTGTCGCGTGATTACGTAGCGGGGGTTAACTTCCTGCTTAGTAATCAACAGGATAAAGCGGTAGACCTGTTTCTCGATATGCTTAAAGAGGATACAGGCACCGTTGAAGCCCACCTTACGCTCGGAAACCTGTTCCGTTCGCGTGGCGAAGTTGATCGCGCTATTCGCATCCATCAGACCCTAATGGAAAGCGCCTCGCTGACCTATGAACAGCGTCTGTTGGCGATTCAACAACTAGGGCGTGATTACATGGCCGCCGGGTTATACGACCGCGCGGAAGACATGTTCAATCAGCTGACCGATGAAACTGACTTCCGCATTGGCGCTCTGCAACAGTTGCTACAAATCTACCAGGCTACCAGTGAGTGGCAGAAAGCAATTGATGTTGCCGAACGCCTGGTGAAGCTGGGTAAAGATAAACAGCGCGTCGAAATTGCCCATTTCTACTGTGAGTTAGCCCTGCAGCATATGGCCAGCGACGATCTCGATCGTGCCATGACCTTGCTAAAAAAAGGGGCGGCGGCAGATAAAAACAGCGCCCGCGTATCCATCATGATGGGACGCGTGTTTATGGCGAAAGGAGAATACGCCAAAGCCGTCGAAAGTTTGCAACGCGTGATATCCCAGGACAGAGAACTGGTCAGCGAAACGCTGGAAATGTTGCAAACCTGCTATCAGCAGTTGGGTAAAACTGCCGAATGGGCAGAATTCCTGCAACGCGCGGTGGAAGAGAACACCGGTGCCGATGCTGAATTGATGCTTGCTGATATCATCGAAGCGCGCGACGGTAGTGAGGCCGCACAGGTCTATATTACGCGCCAGCTTCAGCGTCATCCGACCATGCGTGTGTTCCATAAGTTAATGGATTACCACTTAAATGAAGCGGAAGAAGGGCGTGCCAAAGAGAGCCTGATGGTGCTGCGTGACATGGTTGGCGAAAAGGTACGTAGTAAGCCTCGTTATCGCTGCCAGAAATGTGGTTTTACCGCATACACCCTCTACTGGCATTGTCCGTCTTGTCGGGCCTGGTCAACCATTAAACCGATTCGCGGTCTTGATGGCCTGTAATTTTTAAAAAAATCCGACTTTAGTTACAACATACTAGTTATTGGTGTTCCATTGTGCTCCGGCAACGACGGAGCAGAAAAAGCCTGCCAGGGGAAAAATCGCAACTGTTAATTTTTTATTTCCACGGGTAGAATGCTCGCCGTTTACCTGTTTCGCGCCACTTCCGGTGCCCATCATCAAGAAGGTCTGGTCATGACGTTAACTGCTTCATCTTCTTCCCGCGCTGTTACGAATTCTCCTGTGGTTGTTGCCCTTGATTATCATAATCGTGATGACGCGCTGTCCTTTGTCGACAAGATCGACCCACGCGATTGTCGTCTGAAGGTCGGCAAAGAGATGTTTACATTGTTTGGGCCACAGTTTGTGCGCGAACTTCAACAGCGTGGTTTTGATATCTTTCTTGACCTGAAATTCCACGATATTCCTAACACTGCAGCGCACGCTGTCGCTGCTGCAGCTGACTTAGGCGTGTGGATGGTGAATGTTCATGCCTCTGGTGGGGCGCGTATGATGACCGCAGCGCGTGAGGCACTGGTTCCGTTTGGCAAAGATGCACCGCTTTTGATTGCTGTAACAGTGTTGACCAGCATGGAAGCTAGCGACCTGGCCGATCTTGGCGTGACACTGTCACCTGCAGATTATGCAGAACGTCTGGCGGCACTGACGCAAAAATGTGGCCTTGATGGTGTGGTGTGTTCTGCTCAGGAAGCTGTGCGCTTTAAACAGGTATTCGGTCAGGAGTTCAAACTGGTTACACCGGGCATTCGTCCGCAGGGGAGTGATGCTGGTGACCAGCGCCGCATTATGACGCCAGAACAGGCGTTGGCGGCTGGTGTTGATTATATGGTGATTGGTCGCCCGGTAACGCAATCGGTAGATCCAGCGCAAACACTGAAAGCGATCAACGCCTCTTTACAGCGGAGTGCATGATGAGTGATTCCAACAGCCGTCTGGTCTACTCAACGGAAACCGGACGTATTGATGAGCCAAAAGCGGCCCCAGTACGCCCTAAAGGCGATGGTGTGGTGCGTATTCAGCGTCAGACCAGTGGACGTAAAGGTAAGGGCGTTTGCCTGATTACCGGTATCGATCTCGATGATGCCGAACTGACAAAACTTGCAGCGGAACTGAAGAAAAAATGCGGCTGCGGCGGAGCAGTTAAAGATGGAGTTATTGAAATCCAGGGCGATAAGCGTGATTTATTAAAATCACTACTTGAAGCGAAAGGGATGAAGGTAAAACTCGCAGGCGGTTAACATAAAAAGCCACGGATATATCCGTGGCTTTCGAATATTTTACTGTGTGTATTATTCAGTTATTTCGAACTGAACAAAATCAAGCGTATTATAATTGCGAGTCGATAATCGACATTTATTTACGATTATTTACCGACCTGGTGACCAATAACACCACCGACAGCTGCACCACCTAATGTACCCAACGTACTGCCATCGGTCAGTACTGCACCGCCTAATGCCCCTGCACCCGCGCCGATTGCGGTGTTGCGGTCCCGTTTAGACCAGTTAGAACAGGCACTCAGAGACATTGCCAAAGTAATTGCCAGAACAGCCGCGGTCATTTTTTTGCTCGTTACAAACATAATACTCTCTCCTGAATTTATGATTCACGGAAGTAAGCTCTCTATAACTATAATAGCTAAGAATAAGCCTGGTGAAATTATTCCGTGAAATCTGCTCGCGCGCAGGGTTATATCACGCAGGTGATAATGACTTCCTGTTATATCGCTGATAATAATTTTATATCTTAAGCGTGTTAATAACAGGTAAATAGTCTTAATTATCAACCAGGAATCATCTTAGAGCGGATGATTTGCCAAACTGCAAATCATCCGTAGAGAAGGGAAATGGTTAAATGTCAACGACGTGAACGGTGAGTTTACTGTGCTCAAGATGCATCAGATCGCTGGCGCGTATTTTCGAATCGGTAATCACGCGATTGAATCGCTCAACGGGACCGATGGAGTATGAATGTACAGCACCAAATTTCGAGCTGTCAGTCAGGACTATCACTTCGCACTCTTTTTCCAGCACGGCATTGACCACATCGGTACGCATCATATCGCGACCGGTGAATCCAGTTTCAGGTTGCCAGCCATCAATACCAATAAATGCTTTGCTGAAATGCACCTGCTGGATGCACTGGCGTGTCAACGGGCCAACCATACTTTCGCTTTTTTTCTGGTACACGCCACCGAGCAAAATGACTTCACAAGGCGCGTCTTTCAGCAAATGCGCGATGTAGCTGCTGACCGTGATGATAGTGACATTTTTCTTCTGCTCCCCCAGAGTCCGGGCGAGCAGGGCATTGCTGCTGCCATTTTCGATAAAGATGGTTTCGCCCGGTTGAACCAGTGACGCGGCAAACTCGGCGAGTTCACGCTTCAGCGTATAGTTGCTCATCATACGGGTTTCGACGTCATCACTATCAAGCGAAACTGCAAAGCCATGTGCACGGCGGAGGTAACTCAGTTTTTCGAGGGTGTTGAGATCCTGGCGAATGGTAACTTCAGAAACTCCAGTGGCTTTTGCCAGATCGGTTACGCTAACCTGACCCTGGTCAATGACCATCTGTAGAATAGTTTGTTGTCGGGAATTCATCGCTGTAATTCTTATAACGTTATAATACTAAATAAAAAAATACTGACGCGCCGGGCATCCTCAAATAGGAAAACCTGAAGGCACGATTGTTAAATCTCCCACGGTGCCTTCGGGATGTCTGGCGTAGATTCAGCAACCTGGCGCAAGAGTTCTGCTTTAAGTATCTCGAGATTATGGATCGCAGAGTGGTAATCGCCTGCCACAAGGATATCTAACACAATATCAATACGTTCGGCAACGCGCTGGGCATCAAATTCAGACATCAAGGATATCCTTATAGCAAAAGTGGAAAATGAATAATGCAAAAATTGCCGCTAAAAGAGAAGTGTTTAACAGCAACGGCTAATTATCATCCAGGAATACGATATATAATGACGGGATATAGCGCTAAGTATATATATTCATCTACTTATGCGCGCTTCAGATAGCGTTTATACCAGCGTTCGAAGGCGACGGCGGGCATCGGTTTGGCAAACAAAAATCCTTGCCGCTCATTGATCCCGTTCTTGGTTAAAAAAGCATCTTCCTTTGCACTCTCTACACCTTCGGCGATCACCTGAAGATTCAATGCCTGGGCCACAGCGACGATCGCCCGGACCAGTGACTGCGAGACAGGTTGTTTGTGAATATCTCGAACAAAAACCTGGTCAAGTTTGATGGCATCGATCGGAAAGCGCGCCAGTTGCGAAAGTGAAGAGTAGCCGGTACCAAAATCATCCAGATGCACTTGCGCACCTAGTTGGCTAAATTGTTGAATAACAGACAGTGCCAGTTCATCATTCTCAATCAGACAACTCTCTGTCAGTTCAACATCTATAGGGCAGTATTCAAAATTGAGTTCCTGGAGAACCTGTTTCAGGGCGGTGAAAATGGTTTGATCGGCGAGCTGACGTGCAGAAATATTTACCGCCACTCGCAGGTTTATGCCTTTATCCCGCCACTTTGCCACCTGGCGTACGACATCGAGAATCACCCAACGGCCTAAAGGCACAATTAGCCCTGACTCTTCGGCGTAGGAAATGAAGTCCAACGGTGGAATCAACCCACGTTCAGGTGACTGCCAACGTACTAGTGCTTCCAGACTGCGCACTTCGCCACGCTAGGTGATTTTCGGTTGATAGTGAATAACCAACTGATCGTTTTCCAGTGCTTTACGCAAGTTGGTATCCAGCCAGAGATATTCAAATACCCGTTGATTCATTTCTGGGGTAAAAACGCAAAATTGTCCTCGTCCGCCTTCCTTCGCTGTGTACATTGCTGTGTCGGCGTGACGAATAATAGCCGTGCTGTCTGAACCATGTTCGGGAGAGAGTGCAATACCTACTGAACAGCTGGTATAAACTTCAATTAAACCAATGCGAAAGGGGAGCCGTAAGCGGGTCAAAATTCGTGATGCCATTGCTTCCAGCGCGCTTTGTGAGGTGTTGGATGCCAGTACCAGAAACTCATCCCCACCTGGACGCGCCAACACCTGGTCATGTTCGAGACAGCTTAAAATAGCCAATGACACGTCGCGTAATAACTGGTCACCAAACAAATGCCCATAGGCGTCGTTGACCTTTTTGAAATTATCCAAATCAAGATACACAACCCCAACTTTATAGTTATCTGCATGATTAATAGCGTGATCGATTAAATCCTGCATTGCGTTACGATTCGGCAGTCCGGTGATACTGTCGGTATTTGCCAGAATACGCAGTCGCTCCTGAGCGCGGCGCTCTTCGGTAATGTCGGTGCCGGAACAGATTAAAAAAATCTCGTTTTTGCCACTGCCGCTGTGGACAAATTTATTGCGAAACAGAAACAGCCGCTGGCCTTTACATGTTGGTATCCACAGTTCGACTTCATATGCATTGCCGCTTCGAAAAAATACACGGTTATTGCGCCTGGATGTCGCAGCTTCACGACGGCTCATAAACAGTTTAAACACGCTTTGGCCAATGACGTCGTGTTCTTTCAACCCAGTGTAATCTTCACATAACCGATTGAAGCGTTGGATATTCCCCCGGCTGTCGAGAATCACTATTGCGGAATGTGCTTCAGAAACTACCTGCTCAGCAAAGGAAAGCCCGTGTGATAAATCACGAGCAACTGCCGGTGTGTCATGCCATGCAGACGCGTTGCCAGCCCATTCCCGTTTATTGATTTTTCGTCCTACCAGATGCACAGAAAGATCGCTCTCATCGACGGTCAGACTCATCATCAGGCTGGAGGTGATGACCGTCATTTCCCTGATGCGAGCAGCCTGTTCGGCAGATAACTGCAAAGTACGATCAGGTTCTGTGGTTTCGGTGGTAGAAAAGCGCAAAACATCGCTGCTTTCCGTCAACCGCCAGTATGGATTGTGCGATCCGAGAATGTGGACTCCCTAACGGTTTTCATGATGCATATCCTCCGGTTAACAGCGGAGTCCGCGGTTAAATAAAAGGAACAACATGACGGTAATGACTCCAACTTACTGATAGTGTTTTATGTTCAGATAATGCCCGATGACCTTGTCATGCAGCTCCACCGATTTTGAGAACGACAGTGACTTCCGTCCCAGCCTTGCCAGATGTTGTCTCAGATTCAGATTATGTCGCTCAATGCGCTGAGTGTAACGCTTGCTGATAACGTGCAGCTTTCCCTTCAGGCGTGATTCATACAGCGGCCAGCCATCCGTCATCCATACCACGACCTCAAAGGCCGACAGCAGGCTCAGAAGACGCTCCAGTGTGGCCAGAGTGCGTTCACCGAAGACGTGCGCCACAACCGT
>NZ_MECT01000023.1:0-12576 GCF_001722145.1 Shigella sp. FC1544 | reverse complement strand
TCACTGATCGAAAGTTGATTTTCAAGAACCGTTCTGACAGCTTCGGCTTTGAACTCTTTAGAGTAACGTTGGTTTTTTCTGCTCATTATTAGCTCCTTCTGATGCCATTCTATTTCAGGAAGGAGTGTCCGTTAAACTCAGGCTACCTCAACCTTTCGCTTTCCACGGAATATTTTTAGCCTCTTTTTCGGCGTAAACCGCGATACTTTTCCCATCAACGATAAGTGAATCTTCCGTAAAATCAACGCTCCAGGGGAATGGTCCGTAGTTTGAATCATGTTTCAGCAGGTAGGCGAGAATTTTTGGGGAAGTGAGATCATTAATAGCGACAACGTCTATGTTTGCTTTTGACTTCAAGTAATCGACGCAACACCAGTCGACCGATACGACCAAAACCGTTAATACCAACCTTACTCATGGTTTTCTCCTGTCAGGAACGTTCGGATGAAAATTGATCCTTTCCAGGCTTAGCCCAGGATTGTGGGATGGGCAATCTCCATTCTTACAGTGAAACGTAACGTACTGAAAACGGGTGAACAATATTTAATGAAATTTTGAGAAAAGCCCGTTATGTTAACGGAACATTATGTTAAAGCAGGAAATGTTATGGAAAATAAATACTCAAGGTTACAAATCAGCATTCACTGGCTGGTCTTTTTGCTGGTTATCGCAGCGTATTGCGCAATGGAGTTTCGGGGTTTCTTCCCACGTAGCGATCGGCCACTCATCAACATGATTCATGTTTCCTGCGGCATCTCAATTCTCGTGCTGATGGTCGTTCGTCTTTTGTTAAGGCTGAAATACCCAACCCCGCCGATTATACCTAAGCCAAAACCGATGATGACGGGACTGGCGCATTTGGGACATTTGGTGATTTATCTCCTGTTTATTGCGCTGCCAGTGATTGGTTTGGTGATGATGTATAACCGGGGCAACCCGTGGTTTGCGTTTGGTTTGACGATGCCTTACGCTTCAGAGGCCAATTTCGAACGGGTTGATAGCTTAAAGTCGTGGCATGAAACGCTGGCGAATCTGGGATATTTTGTCATCGGGTTGCACGCTGCGGCTGCACTGGCACACCACTATTTCTGGAAGGACAACACACTTCTACGCATGATGCCGCGTAAACGTTCCTGAAGGATATTTAAAGAAAACGCCTGTACTAAAACCGACCCGTGGTACAGGCGAAGAATACGGGTCTACATCGGAAGCGCCTATTATATTTATTTGTATGACAAATAAAACCATAATCCTTGCCCATACGTCCATCTGGCTTATTTTTAATCAATTCACCCGATCTTTGATCTCATCAACGGTATCAAAATAAACCAGCGTATAACGTTCAAATCGAACATAAGATTCGATAAACCATGGAGGTTATATGAAAAAACTGGCACTTATTTTGTTTATGGGAACGCTTGTTTCCTTTTATGCCGATGCCGGGCGCAAACCCTGTTCTGGTTCGAAAGGGGGGATCTCACACTGTACGGCAGGCGGCAAATTTGTCTGTAATGATGGTTCTATTAGTGCCTCGAAAAAAACATGCACTAACTGAAGTGTAAAAGGGGTGCCATGAGAAAATGAATCTGCTAGTCAGATGCGCGGGGAAAATCCCCGCGCTTGCCCTTACCTGGACGTGCAGGCCATGAGCGCAGCAACCTCCTTATCACCGTCCCGGAACCGCAGTTCGTAGAGCGTTTGTCGGGTCAGGAGTGTGAATGTCAGAATCGTAATGCAGATAATGAGCAGACACACCACCAGAGGGTTGTGCTTCATAGCCTTTCTCCTTGCCGGATGGCGGGTAAGAGGCTAAGATCTGAATTGCTAGGTTCATTCGTTGGCCTCGGTTGATAGAAATATCGGTCGGGGCTTCGTCTTTCTGATTCCCGGTTAGCCTGAAAACAGAAAGTCTCAGGCACCCGCAGGCATCCTATGAGGTTTCCTTAGGGACGAAAATAATCACTTCACGAAATTGCGTGCTGTTTTCCAGAATTTTTCGTCATTCGGATTAGCCAGTTTAGCCATTCGTTACTCTCTTCATTCCAATAGCATTAATTTTCTCTGCAATAATTGTTGTAAAAATGTGACGCAAAGAGGTTTTTGGTCATAAGTAATTACCGTCAAGTGCCGATGACTTTCTATCAGGAGTAAACCTGGACGAGAGACAACGGTAATGAATACAACTCCCTCACAGCGATTAGGTTTTTTGCATCACATCAGGCTGGTTCCGTTATTTGCCTGCATTCTTGGCGGTATCTTAGTTCTATTCGCATTAAGTTCTGCTCTGGCTGGCTATTTCCTCTGGCAGGCCGATCGCGATCAGCGTGATGTTACTGCGGAGATTGAGATTCGGACCGGGTTAGCGAACAGTTCAGATTTTTTGCGTTCAGCCCGGATCAATATGATTCAGGCCGGGGCTGCGAGTCGTATTGCGGAAATGGAAGCAATGAAGCGAAATATTGCGCAAGCCGAATCGGAGATTAAACAGTCGCAGCAAGGTTATCGTGCTTATCAGAATCGACCGGTGAAAACACCTGCTGATGAAGCCCTCGACACTGAATTAAATCAACGCTTTCAGGCTTATATCACGGGTATGCAACCTATGTTGAAATATGCCAAAAATGGCATGTTTGAAGCGATTATCAATCATGAAAGTGAGCAGATCCGACCGCTGGATAATGCTTATACCGATATTTTGAACAAAGCCGTTAAGATACGTAGCACCAGAGCCAACCAACTGGCGGAACTGGCCCATCAGCGCACCCGCCTGGGTGGGATGTTCATGATTGGCGCGTTTGTGCTTGCCCTGGTCATGACGCTGATAACATTTATGGTGCTACGTCGGATCGTCATTCGTCCACTGCAACATGCCGCACAACGGATTGAAAAAATCGCCAGTGGCGATCTGACGATGAATGATGAATCGGCGGGTCGTAATGAAATCGGTCGCTTAAGTCGTCATTTACAGCAAATGCAGCATTCACTGGGGATGACAGTAGGGACTGTTCGACAGGGCGCGGAAGAGATTTATCGTGGCACCAGCGAAATTTCAGCTGGCAATGCGGACCTGTCATCTCGCACCGAAGAACAAGCGGCGGCTATCGAACAAACTGCCGCCAGCATGGAGCAACTCACTGCGACGGTGAAACAGAATGCGGATAACGCGCATCATGCCAGCAAACTGGCGCAAGAGGCTTCTATTAAAGCCAGCGATGGCGGGCAGACGGTTTCCGGTGTAGTAAAAACGATGGGCGCTATCTCCACGAGTTCGAAGAAAATTTCTGAGATCACCGCCGTCATCAACAGTATTGCTTTCCAGACGAATATTCTGGCACTGAATGCTGCCGTTGAAGCCGCGCGAGCGGGTGAGCAAGGGCGTGGATTTGCCGTTGTCGCCAGCGAAGTACGGACACTCGCAAGTCGCAGCGCTCAGGCGGCGAAAGAGATTGAAGGCTTGATCAGTGAATCAGTCAGGTTAATTGACCTGGGGTCGGATGAGGTGGCAACGGCCGGGAAAACCATGAGCACTATTGTTGATGCCGTCGCGAGTGTCACACATATCATGCAGGAAATCGCCGCCGCCTCGGATGAACAAAGTAGAGGCATAACGCAGGTTAGCCAGGCGATTTCTGAAATGGATAAGGTGACGCAACAGAATGCTTCTCTGGTAGAAGAGGCCTCAGCGGCGGCGGTGTCCCTTGAAGAACAGGCGGCACGATTAACTGAGGCGGTGGATGTATTCCGTCTGAACAAACATTCTGTGTCGGCAGAACCTCGCGGAGCGGGTGAACCAGTTAGTTTCGCTACGGTGTGAAAATGTTCAAGGAGGGATCGACAGATCCCTTCACCTTTCAGAACGGCATTGATTTTCGAATAGCGTTAATCATCAACTGGCAACCAGAAGAGAACATCGCATCTACGCGGGTCAGTATTCCAATCGGTTCGCCTGCACCATGTCCCGGAACAGGCAGGGCCACCAGCGTGGCATGACGCAGGTCGTCTTTTACCGCGCCAGAAGGGACAAACCACACGTAGTCGTATTCAACCGTAAGTTGACGAGATAGCGAAGCAGACAGCGTTTCGATACAACCCGAAGGAATTTTACATCCCTGGCTCTGTACTAATGCATCTGAATGCTGGCGTGGCGCAGTGCCTTCTGGTGATACAACGACCGGCCATTCCAGCACTCGGCTTAGCGTTACGTTCTCCTGAAGTAGCGGGTGATTAGGGCGGACAACCAGCTTCAGCGATTCAAGAAACAGCAGTTCGTAATTAAGCCCGGTCATCAGTTCAGGATCTGACATCCGACCAATGCCGATATCGATTTCCCCGGTTTTCAAACCCGCCAGAATCATAGGGTTACTCATTGTCGCAACTTGCAAGGTCGTCTCTTTTTGTTGCTGATGAAACTGACCTATAACCGAAGGTAATATCCCCAGTGCCGCAGTAGGTAGTGCACCAATCCTGACGACATCATTATTAAGACCTTCTTTACGATGAAGCGACTGTCCGGCAGTGTTGATGGCGTCAAGAACTCTGACTGCATGCGTTAAAAATTGTTCGCCGGGTAAGGTAAGTTGCGCCCCCTGACGACCACGCTCAAACAAGCGAGCGCCCGTCAGCTGCTCCAGTTCATTCAATGTCTTAGAGAGCGCAGGTTGACTCAAATTAAGGGTTTCAGCCGCGCGCCCCAAAGTTCCTTGTTGTGCGACAGCTACGAATGTATGAAGGTGGCGCAAACGGATGCGCTGACTAAACAGACTATTTTTTCCATAAGCGATGTTAAAAACGAAGCGGTGTCGCTGACAAGTGAAGTTGTTTGATTATGATAACTTGATTGCAAAATATAATTAACAATTAAAGCAATTGTGTTACAGCAAAATGGATAATATTGATGTTTTCGCGGCGAGATCACAGTTTGTAAATTCTTCCCGCCAGAGTGAATGCGGTTACCTACACTCCAGATTACTGACCACTGGAGGCAGACACTATGGCGAACAGCATCACGGCGGATGAGATTCGGGAACAGTTTTCGCAGGCAATGTCAGCCATGTACCAGCAAGAAGTTCCGCAGTACGGCACGCTGCTGGAACTGGTAGCTGATGTGAATCTGGCTGTGCTGGAAAACAATCCTCAACTGCACGAAAAAATGGTAAATGCAGACGAGCTGGCGCGACTGAATGTTGAACGTCATGGGGCGATTCGCGTTGGGACTGCACAAGAGCTTGCTACTCTTCGGCGGATGTTTGCCATTATGGGGATGTACCCGGTGAGCTATTACGATCTCTCGCAGGCAGGGGTGCCGGTACATTCGACAGCATTTCGGCCCATTGATGATGCTTCTCTGGCGCGTAATCCCTTCCGCGTTTTTACCTCCTTACTCCGCCTTGAGCTTATCGAGAACGAAGTTTTGCGCCAGAAAGCGGCGGAGATTCTGCGTCAGCGCGATATCTTCACCCCACGTTGTCGACAACTGTTAGAGGAATATGAGCAGCAGGGCGGTTTTAACGAAACACAGGCACAGGAATTTGTGCAAGAGGCCCTGGAAACGTTTCGCTGGCACCAGTCAGCAACGGTAGATGAAGAAACCTATCGCGCCTTGCACAACGAACATCGGTTGATTGCTGATGTGGTCTGTTTTCCTGGATGCCATATCAACCACCTGACGCCACGTACGCTGGATATTGACCGGGTGCAGTCGATGATGCCTGAATGCGGAATTGAACCCAAAATTCTCATCGAGGGGCCGCCGCGCCGCGAGGTACCGATTTTACAACGCCAGACCAGCTTTAGAGCACTGGAAGAGACGGTGTTGTTTGCGGGGCAGAAACAGGGCACGCATACCGCGCGCTTTGGTGAAATTGAGCAGCGTGGCGTGGCATTAACGCCGAAAGGGCGACAACTGTATGATGATCTTCTGCGTAACGCTGGAACCGGGCAGGATAATCTCACACACCAAATGCATTTACAGGAAACCTTCCGCACTTTTCCTGACAGTGAGTTTTTAATGCGTCAGCAAGGGTTGGCATGGTTCCGGTACCGTCTGACGCCTTCGGGTGAGGCGCATCGTCAGGCGATTCATCTTGGAGACGATCCACAGCCTTTAATTGAACGTGGTTGGGTAGTGGCGCAACCCATCACCTATGAAGATTTCTTGCCCGTTAGCGCGGCGGGGATCTTCCAGTCAAATCTGGGTAATGAAACGCAGACACGCAGTCACGGTAATGCCAGTCGCGAAGCATTTGAGCAGGCGTTGGGTTGTCCGGTTTTGGATGAGTTCCAGCTTTACCAGGAAGCGGAAGAACGCAGTAAACGTCGCTGTGGTTTGCTTTAAATTCTGACCATCCGCCTTTGCAAAAATTTGCCTGATTTTACAAACGAATCAGGCTCATCCCATCGACATAAAAAAAATGCCGATTTATGCATATTCTCTCAGTTCAACAATTGGATTATTAATAAATATTGTCTAGAGTGAGCGGTCATAAATAAGCACTTTCTTGCCGCTGAAAACGACCAGCGCGGGACCATTCACAACACCAGAAGGACTCACTTTCAGGTATGGATCGTAGACGATTTATTAAAGGTTCAATGGCTATGGCCGCCGTGTGCGGTACCAGCGGCATTGCTTCTCTTTTTTCTCAGGCGGCATTCGCGGCAGATTCTGATATTGCCGACGGGCAAACCCAGCGTTTTGACTTCTCCATTCTACAGTCAATGGCGCACGACTTAGCGCAAACAGCGTGGCGTGGTGCGCCTCGTCCGTTACCTGACACGCTGGCGACAATGACGCCGCAGGCTTATAACAGTATTCAATACGACGCCGAAAAATCGCTCTGGCATAACGTTGAGAACCGTCAACTGGACGCTCAGTTCTTCCATATGGGAATGGGATTCCGTCGCCGCGTTCGTATGTTTTCTGTAGATCCAGCAACACATCTGGCGCGTGAAATTCACTTTCGCCCGGAGTTGTTCAAATACAACGATGCGGGTGTTGATACAAAACAATTAGAAGGGCAAAGCGATCTCGGCTTTGCCGGTTTTCGCGTGTTTAAAGCCCCCGAACTGGCGCGCCGTGATGTAGTATCATTTCTCGGCGCGAGTTATTTCCGCGCCGTTGATGATACATATCAATACGGTTTGTCGGCCCGCGGCCTGGCGATCGACACTTACACCGACAGTAAAGAAGAGTTCCCCGACTTTACCGCCTTCTGGTTTGATACGGTAAAACCGGGGGCAACTACCTTTACCGTTTATGCGTTGCTCGATAGCGCCAGCATTACTGGTGCCTATAAGTTCACTATCCATTGTGAGAAAAGTCAGGTGATTATGGATGTGGAAAATCACCTGTATGCGCGCAAAGACATTAAACAGCTGGGCATTGCGCCGATGACCAGTATGTTCAGCTGCGGTACTAATGAACGTCGGATGTGCGATACAATTCATCCGCAAATTCATGACTCTGATCGTCTGTCCATGTGGCGGGGCAACGGCGAGTGGATTTGCCGTCCGCTGAATAATCCGCAAAAATTGCAGTTCAATGCTTACACCGACAACAACCCGAAAGGGTTTGGTTTATTGCAACTGGATCGTGACTTCTCCCATTATCAGGACATTATGGGCTGGTATAACAAACGCCCAAGTCTGTGGGTGGAACCGCGTAACAAGTGGGGTAAGGGCACCATCGGCCTGATGGAAATCCCAACAACGGGCGAAACGCTGGATAACATTGTCTGTTTCTGGCAGCCAGAAAAAGCTGTAAAAGCAGGTGATGAGTTTGCATTCCAGTATCGTCTGTACTGGAGTGCGCAACCGCCTGTTCATTGCCCATTAGCGCGCGTTATGGCGACGCGTACCGGCATGGGCGGTTTCCCGGAAGGTTGGGCGCCAGGTGAACACTATCCCGAAAAATGGGCGCGTCGTTTTGCCGTCGATTTCGTTGGTGGTGATCTGAAAGCTGCCGCGCCAAAAGGCATTGAGCCGGTGATTACGCTTTCCAGTGGGGAAGCGAAGCAAATCGAAATTCTCTATATTGAACCCATCGATGGTTATCGTATTCAGTTTGACTGGTATCCGACTTCGGACTCCACTGATCCGGTCGATATGCGGATGTATCTACGTTGTCAGGGGGACGCTATCAGTGAAACATGGCTGTATCAGTATTTCCCGCCAGCGCCGGATAAACGTCAGTATGTTGACGACCGCGTGATGAGTTAATCGTTTTTTCTTCGGCACCTTCTTCGGGAGGTGCCGTCTGGTTAAACACGATCCCGCTCGCATTTTTCCCTAAGTTAAATGAGTAATCTGATGGTGTGTATTTCAGATACATCTTGTCAGCCACTAACAGGGAGTGCGTATGTTTCCAGAATACCGAGATTTAATATCCCGTCTGAAAAACGAAAATCCTCGCTTTATGTCCTTGTTCGATAAACACAATAAACTTGATCATGAAATTGCCAGAAAGGAAGGTTTCGACGGTCGAGGGTACAATGCGGAAGTGGTCCGCATGAAAAAACAAAAGCTACAGTTAAAAGATGAGATGCTCAAAATCCTGCAGCAGGAGAGCGTCAAAGGGGTGTAAACTTTCCTAAGCCGCCAGCCAGGCGGCTTTTTTAACAACAGCATGGATTGACTGGAGATAAGATGACTGAAACGATAAAAGTAAGCGAATCACTTGAATTACATGCTGTTGCGGAAAGTCACGTCACACCTCTTTATCAGTTAATCTGTAAAAATAAAACCTGGTTACAGCAGTCGCTAAACTGGCCGCAGTTCGTTCAGAGTGAAGAGGACACGCGAAAAACGGTGCAGGGTAATGTGATGTTGCATCAACGCGGCTATGCCAAAATGTTCATGATTTTCAAAGAAGATGAACTTATCGGCGTTATCTCGTTTAATCGTATTGAACCACTGAATAAAACTGCTGAAATCGGCTACTGGCTGGACGAATCTCATCAGGGGCAGGGGATCATTTCTCAGGCGCTGCAGGCATTGATTCATCATTACGCTCAGTCTGGTGAACTTAGACGCTTCGTGATCAAATGTCGGGTGGACAATCCGCAAAGCAACCAGATCGCTTTGCGCAATGGTTTTATCCTTGAAGGTTGCCTGAAACAGGCTGAGTTCCTGAATGATGCCTATGATGATGTGAACTTATACGCGCGTATTATCGATTCATAATAACCCTGCCAGCGGCGTTCGCGTAATGCGCTCCTCGCCGTTAATGACTTTTGGACCACGGACATGAACCGTGTCGCCATCAAAGGCTTCAACGACGGCGTGGTCGGTTAACTCCACATGGTTTTCAATTATCACCGCACCTGAAATACGGCTCTCACCTTGTATTACAACGTGCTCGTCGAGCAGAATCGGTTCACCACGTACCACGGCATTTCCGCCAATCAAGACATGATGTTTTAACACACAATTACCTTCCACAATGGCATATTCCGCCACCTGCGAACTGTAATGAATCGTCGGAATGGCATCTTCTTCTATGCCAGCTTTCACCTGCGCGTGACCGTAGACTTTAGCGCAATCGCATAGCCAGATGTTGTTCTCTTCATTACCTTCAACACTGGCAAAATCAAAAACTTCGGCGCGATGTTCAATAAAAGCATACCGGACGACGGCATCGCCATAAATTTGTGCCTGGTGGACAATACGCGAGGCGCTAACCCTTGCGCGATCATAAATTTGGAGCAGGAGTTGATGGTCGGGCGTTAAGCCTTGTGCGGCGACGATCATAGAATGTTGATCAATTAAGGCGTGACCAAATATTCTACATTGCCCGTAAACTAATGAGTCATGAATGGTGACACTGTCACTTATATATGCACCCTGACTGATTTCACTATTATCGATCCAGACGTTATCCGTTGCGTAAACCTCTCCCCACAGCACGCTGGTGCCGGTGATACGCGTATTACCAGAAATCACCGTTCCGCCGAACGCAATAGCATTCTGGTCGTAAATCCAGCAATTTCCTTCCTATGCTAACACCGTTTCGCGATCGATCCAGCCGCCAGCGGTTCCTGCTATCACATCGTTAAAATCGCTAATGGCGATAATCTGCCGTAATAACACACTTTTTTAGTGCCATCTTCCTGATAACTAAAGGCTCGCTGTTCTTCACTTAGACGATATTTGCGCATAGCGTTTTCTCACAGGTGACTTACTATAACCGTAGCAAATTCTGCGGCTCTGGCTATGCTCGAGAAAATTCCATAAAATGCATTTCAAATATACTTTATAAATTAAACAAAATGAGTAAGAAGATGCAGAGCGATAAAGTGCTCAATTTGCCGGCAGGCTACTTTGGTATTGTGTTGGGGACGATAGGGATGGGATTTGCCTGGCGCTATGCCAGCCAGGTTTGGCAGGTCAGCCACTGGTTAGGGGATGGGCTGGTGATTCTGGCGATGATCATCTGGGGATTATTAACTAGCGCATTTATTACCCGACTCATACGCTTTCCGCATAGCGTGCTGGCGGAAGTTCGCCATCCAGTGCTGAGCAGTTTTGTGAGTTTGTTTCCGGCAACGACGATGCTGGTGGCGATTGGTTTTGTTCCGTGGTTTCGCCCACTGGCGGTGTGCCTGTTCAGTTTTGGTGTCGTGGTTCAGTTGGCTTATGCCGCCTGGCAAACTGCGGGATTATGGCGCGGATCTCACCCTGAAGAAGCTACCATGCCTGGACTGTATCTGCCGACAGTTGCCAACAACTTTATCAGCGCAATGGCCTGTGGTGCGTTGGGCTACACCGACGCCGGTCTGGTGTTTTTAGGCGCAGGCGTTTTCTCATGGCTAAGCCTTGAACCGGTGATCTTGCAGCGTCTGCGCAGTTCGGGAGAATTACCCACGGCACTGCGGACATCACTCGGCATTCAGCTCGCTCCTGCGCTGGTGGCCTGTAGTGCCTGGTTGAGCGTCAACGGCGGCGAGGGTGATACGCTGGCGAAAATGCTTTTTGGTTATGGACTGCTGCAACTGCTGTTTATGCTACGTCTGATGCCATGGTATCTCTCCCAGCCATTTAATGCTTCATTCTGGAGTTTCTCGTTCGGCGTATCTGCACTGGCAACCACCGGTTTGCATCTGGGGAGTGGCAGCGAAAATGGATTTTTCCATACGCTGGCGGTACCGCTGTTTATCTTTACCAATTTTATTATTGCAATACTGCTCATCCGTACTTTTGCGCTTCTGATGCAGGGAAAATTGTTAGTCAGAACCGAGCGCGCTGTTTTAATGAAAGCAGAGGACAAAGAATGATCATTCGTGACGAAAACTATTTTACTGATAAATATGAATTAACCCGCACACACTCTGAAGTACTGGAAGCGGTGAAAGTGGTTAAACCGGGTAAAACGCTGGATCTGGGCTGTGGCAATGGTCGTAACAGTCTTTACCTGGCAGCCAATGGTTATGATGTTGACGCATGGGATAAAAATGCCATGAGTATCGCCAATGTAGAGCGCATTAAATCCATTGAAAATCTGGATAATTTACACACCCGAGTCGTTGATCTGAATAACCTCACATTTGATAGACAGTACGATTTTATTCTTTCGACTGTGGTACTGATGTTCCTTGAGGCTAAAACCATCCCAGGGCTGATTGCCAATATGCAACGTTGCACTAAACTTGGTGGTTACAACCTGATTGTGGCGGCGATGGATACCGCTGATTATCCATGTACCGTCGGCTTCCCGTTTGCCTTCAAAGAGGGAGAATTACGTCGATATTACGAAGGCTGGGAGAGGGTGAAATACAATGAAGACGTCGGCGAGCTGCACCGCACCGACGCCAACGGTAATCGTATTAAACTGCGTTTCGCCACGATGCTGGCACGTAAAAAATGACCCGCTAAGAATAAGGCGCGTGAAAATTCCCCACGCTGAGATGATTTACTGTTCTTCTTTTCGGTAAGCATATTTTTTATCGAAGGGATGTGAAATTAATCACAGTAGTCGAAGTTTTTTAGCAGCTTAACTTACTGAAATTTAACTACTGATGATTGACTTAGCCCCTTTTTCGGCATTGACTATGTCGTCTGAAAAGGGGCTGAAAAATTTATTTTCACCAACACTTTTTTTGCCACAACACGAAGCGGCGCTTTTTGCTATAACTTAAAAAGTAATATAATCATCTCAGGAAACTATTCATGCGTACCACATCATTTGCGAAAGTTGCAGCTTTATGCGGCTTGTTGGCTCTGTCTGGTTGTGCCTCTAAAATCACCCAGCCAGATAAATATTCTGGTTTTTTAGGTAATGCTGCCAACTTACTGATTTAGTGTATGATGGTGATTTTAAGGTGCTTGCGTGGCTTCCATTTCCATCAGATGTCCTTCCTGCTCCGCTACTGAAGGCGTGGTGCGTAACGGCAAAAGCACTGCCGGACATCAGCGCTATCTCTGCTCTCATTGCCGTAAAACATGGCAACTACAGTTCACTTACACCGCCTCTCAGCCCGGTACGCACCAGAAAATCATTGATATGGCCATGAATGGCGTCGGATGTCGCGCCAGTGCACGCATTATGGGCGTTGGCCTCAACACGGTTTTACGTCACTTAAAAAA
>NZ_MECT01000022.1:0-44074 GCF_001722145.1 Shigella sp. FC1544 | reverse complement strand
GCGCTGGCTGTTTTACGCGTATGACAGGATACGGAGGACGGTTGTGGCGCACGTCTTCGGTGAACGCACTCTGGCCACACTGGAGCGTCTTCTGAGCCTGCTGTCGGCCTTTGAGGTCGTGGTATGGATGACGGATGGCTGGCCGCAGTATGAATCACGCCTGAAGGGAAAGCTGCACGTTATCAGCAAGCGTTACACTCAGCGCATTGAGCGACATAATCTGAATCTGAGACAACATCTGGCAAGGCTGGGACGGAAGTCACTGTCGTTCTCAAAATCGGTGGAGCTGCATGACAAGGTCATCGGGCATTATCTGAACATAAAACACTATCAGTAAGTTGGAGTCATTACCGCCGACGACATCTCCTATTGTGTGGCAGACCTTGAAGATGCGGTAGAGAAAAGAATATGTACCGTTGAGCAGCTTTATCATCATTTGCACGAAGCGTGGGGCCAGCATGAGAAAGGTTCGCTCTTTTCGCTGGTGGTTGAAAATGCCTGGGAAAAATCACGCTCAAATAGTTTAAGCCGCAGTACGGAAGATCAGTTTTTTATGTATTTACGGGTAAACACCCTAAATAAACTGGTACCCTATGCGGCACAACGATTTATTGATAATCTGCCTGCGATTTTCGCCGGAACGTTTAATCATGCATTATTGGAAGATGCCAGCGAATGCAGCGATCTTCTTAAGCTATATAAAAATGTCGCTGTAAAACATGTGCTTAGCCATCCAGATGTCGAGCAGCTTGAATTGCAGGGCTATCGGGTCATTAGCGGATTATTAGAGATTTATCGTCCTTTATTAAGCCTGTCGTTATCCGACTTTACTGAACTGGTAGAAAAAGAACGGGTGAAACGTTTCCCTATTGAATCGCGCTTATTCCACAAACTCTCGACGCGCCATCGGCTGGCCTATGTCGAGGCTGTCAGTAAATTACCGTCAGATTCTCCTGAGTTTCCGCTATGGGAATATTATTACCGTTGCCGCCTGCTGCAGGATTATATCAGCGGTATGACCGACCTCTATGCGTGGGATGAATACCGACGTCTGATGGCCGTAGAACAATAACCAGGCTTTTGTAAAGACGAACAATAAATTTTTACCTTTTGCAGAAACTTTAGTTCGGAACTTCGCGCTATAAAACGAATCTGAAGAACACAGCAATTTTGCGTTATCTGTTAATCGAGACTGAAATACATGAAAAAAACCACATTAGCACTGAGTGCACTGGCTCTGAGTTTAGGTTTGGCGTTATCTCCGCTCTCTGCAACGGCGGCTGAGACTTCTTCAGCAACGACAGCCCAGCAGATGCCAAGCCTTGCACCGATGCTCGAAAAGGTGATGCCTTCAGTGGTCAGCATTAACGTAGAAGGTAGCACAACCGTTAATACGCCGCGTATGCCGCGTAATTTCCAGCAGTTCTTCGGTGATGATTCTCCGTTCTGCCAGGAAGGTTCTCCGTTCCAGAGCTCTCCGTTCTGCCAGGGTGGCCAGGGCGGTAATGGTGGCGGCCAGCAACAGAAATTCATGGCGCTGGGTTCCGGCGTCATCATTGATGCCGATAAAGGCTATGTCGTCACCAACAACCACGTTGTTGATAACGCGACGGTGATTAAAGTCCAGCTGAGCGATGGCCGTAAGTTCGACGCGAAGATGGTCGGCAAAGATCCGCGCTCTGATATCGCGCTGATCCAAATCCAGAACCCGAAAAACCTGACCGCAATTAAGATGGCGGATTCTGATGCACTGCGCGTGGGTGATTACACCGTAGCGATTGGTAACCCGTTTGGTCTGGGCGAGACGGTAACTTCCGGGATTGTCTCTGCGCTGGGGCGTAGCGGCCTGAATGCTGAAAACTACGAAAACTTCATCCAGACCGATGCAGCGATCAACCGTGGTAACTCCGGTGGTGCGCTGGTTAACCTGAACGGCGAACTGATCGGTATCAACACCGCGATCCTCGCACCGGACGGCGGCAACATCGGTATCGGTTTTGCAATCCCGAGCAACATGGTGAAAAACCTGACCTCGCAGATGGTGGAATACGGCCAGGTGAAACGCGGTGAGCTGGGTATTATGGGGACTGAGCTGAACTCCGAACTGGCGAAAGCGATGAAAGTTGACGCCCAGCGCGGTGCTTTCGTAAGCCAGGTTCTGCCTAATTCCTCCGCTGCAAAAGCGGGCATTAAAGCGGGTGATGTGATCACCTCACTGAACGGTAAGCCGATCAGCAGCTTTGCCGCACTGCGTGCTCAGGTGGGTACTATGCCGGTGGGCAGCAAACTGACCCTGGGCTTACTGCGCGACGGTAAGCAGGTTAACGTGAACCTAGAACTGCAGCAGAGCAGCCAGAATCAGGTTGATTCCAGCTCCATCTTCAACGGCATTGAAGGCGCTGAGATGAGCAACAAAGGCAAAGATCAGGGCGTGGTAGTGAACAACGTGAAAACGGGCACTCCGGCTGCGCAGATCGGCCTGAAGAAAGGTGATGTGATTATTGGCGCGAACCAGCAGGCAGTGAAAAACATCGCTGAACTGCGTAAAGTTCTCGACAGCAAACCGTCTGTGCTGGCACTGAACATTCAGCGCGGCGACAGCACCATCTACCTGTTAATGCAGTAATCTCACTCAACCCCTTCCTGAAAACGGGAAGGGGTTCTCCTTACAATCTGTGAACTTCACCACAACTCCATACATCTTCATCATCCTTTAGGCATTTGCACAATGCCGTACGTTACGTACTTCCTTATGCTAAGCCGTGCATAACGGAGGACTTATGGCTGGCTGGCATCTTGATACCAAAATGGCGCAGGATATTGTGGCACGTACCATGCGCATCATCGATACCAATATCAACGTAATGGATGCCCGTGGGCGAATTATCGGCAGCGGCGATCGTGAGCGTATTGGTGAATTGCACGAAGGTGCATTGCTGGTACTTTCACAGGGACGAGTCGTCGATATCGATGACGCGGTGGCACGTCATCTGCACGGTGTGCGGCAAGGGATTAATCTACCGTTACGGCTGGAAGGTGAAATTGTCGGCGTAATTGGCCTGACAGGTGAACCAGAGAATCTGCGTAAATATGGCGAACTGGTCTGCATGACGGCTGAAATGATGCTGGAACAGTCGCGGTTGATGCACTTGTTGGCGCAGGATAGCCGTTTGCGGGAGGAACTGGTGATGAACCTGATTCAGGCAGAGGAGAATACTCCCGCACTTACTGAATGGGCGCAACGGCTGGGGATCGATCTCAATCAACCGCGAGTGGTGGCTATTGTTGAGGTCGACAGCGGTCAGCTTGGTGTGGACAGCGCAATGGCGGAGTTACAACAACTGCAAAACGCGCTGACTACGCCCGAGCGTAATAATCTGGTGGCGATTGTCTCGCTAACCGAAATGGTGGTGTTGAAACCGGCGTTGAACTCTTTTGGGCGCTGGGATGCAGAAGATCATCGTAAGCGAGTTGAACAACTGATTACCCGCATGAAAGAGTACGGCCAGCTGCGTTTTCGCGTTTCACTGGGCAACTATTTTACCGGTCCTGGCAGTATTGCCCGATCCTATCGTACGGCGAAAACGACGATGGTGGTGGGTAAACAGCGGATGCCAGAAAGTCGCTGCTATTTTTATCAGGATCTGATGTTACCTGTGTTACTCGACAGTTTGCGTGGCGACTGGCAGGCCAACGAACTGGCGCGACCGCTGGCGCGGCTGAAAGCGATGGACAATAACGGCTTGCTGCGACGAACGCTGGCGGCGTGGTTTCGTCACAATGTGCAACCGCTGGCAACGTCAAAGGCGTTGTTTATTCATCGTAATACCCTGGAGTATCGGCTTAATTGTATATCGGAACTGACCGGGCTTGATTTGGGCAATTTTGATGACAGGTTGCTGCTGTATGTGGCGTTACAACTGGATGAAGAGCGGTAGGTTATGCGTTAAGGTTGAGGCGGCGCTGTCTCATTCCCCTCAGCCCGAAGGGGAGAGGGGAATGCCCGAATTAACCGTCAATTCGGGATTATTTACGCGTTAGTTTTTCCAGATCGGCTTCAATCTCGCTGATCTTATTGGTTACGACTGACTCCAGGTGACGTAAGTCGTCGAGGATCTTACGCTTAAGATCAACTTCGCTGCGGTCACGCTGGCAGATTTGATCAAGCTCATCAATGATATACCGTAGATTCGGGCTGATTTCCTGGACTTCTTTATAACCCTGACCCACACCATCAGCGACGACCGTTTTACGCTGACGCGGATATTTAAACTTAACGCTCTTGGCGAAAAACTCGCCTTTGTCTTTCTGGAAATAGATTTTCAGAATATCGTTGTTGGCTTCCTGCCGGAGGCTGTAACGATTAATTTCTTCAGGATTGGTAATACCCAGACTTTTCAGATTGTCGTACATAGCGTTACCTCAAAATGAGTCAGTAAATTGTGCTTATTTTAGCATTTGGCCTGGCCCGCCCGGCTCGACTGTGATCGCAGAAAGCCTTTTTCTTCCAGACTTCTATCATGGCGTAAAAATCAAAAAATTACCTGCTTTATTGTGGTGATAAAATTCACGTTCTACACCAGTTCCAGCATCGTTACTTCCGGGCGGCAGTTCAGACGCAAACCATACAAACTGCCCACGCCACGGGTTGTGTAGATGTGTCGTTCGCCAAAGGCATTTAATCCGGCGACGTAACGTTTATCTTCGACAGGGGCAAAAGGTTCACCAACCAACGGTACGCGCAGTTGCCCGCCGTGAGTATGGCCGCACAGCATCAGATCCCAGGGTTCATCACGCATGACTTCTTTGCTGTCGGGATTATGTGCCAGCATCAGTCTTGGCAGATTTGCTTCGCTGGCGGGAGGTGGTTTGCATTGTCCGGCCCATAAGTCACCGGTGCCTACCAGTTCGAATTGCCTGTTCGGCGTGGCGATCACCGTAGCCTGGTTAAACAACACCGTGATGCCCACTGATTTCAACGTCTCGCCAATTAAGTGATTTTTTTCTGTACCAACAGGGCGATCGTGGTTGCCGAAGCAGGCAAACGTCGGCGCACATTCGGCAAGGGGGGAGAGGACATCACTAAACGCCGAAAAATTCAGCGGCATATCAAATAATACGTAATCGCCGCCCAGTAATATCAAATCGGGCTTTTGTTCTATGCCAAGAGCAATCGCGTCAGAAATCAGGCTTAAAGGAACAAAACGAGAGTAATGGAGATCGGCCAGAAAAAGAATTTTGAATGGTGCTGCGTTGTCTTTAAAAAAGGCGAGGCGGTGACGGATTAATTCAAACCAGCCTGGCTCCCAGTAATGCATATAACCGAAACCTGAGCTCGTGGCTATCGTCGCGGCAGTAGCCTGCAACAATCGGCGGCGTGAAATCATCGCTCATCCCTGCAAAAAAAATCGGGCAGCGTCGTGCTGCCCGTGTGCATACTTTTAGTCGATGGTACGCAGCAGTTCGTTAATGCCGACTTTGCCGCGAGTTTTCGCGTCAACTTTCTTAACGATAACCGCACAGTAGAGGCTGTATTTGCCATCTTTTGACGGCAGATTACCTGAAACAACCACAGACCCCGCCGGAACGCGACCGTAGTGGATTTCGCCGGTTTCACGGTCGTAAATACGGGTGCTCTGACCAATGTATACGCCCATGGAAATGACGGAACCTTCTTCGACAATCACCCCTTCAACTACTTCAGAGCGTGCGCCAATGAAGCAGTTATCTTCAATGATGGTTGGGTTAGCCTGCAGCGGTTCCAGCACGCCGCCGATGCCCACGCCACCGGAAAGGTGGACGTTTTTACCAATCTGCGCACAAGAACCGACGGTCGCCCAGGTATCAACCATGGTGCCTTCATCAACATATGCGCCGATGTTGACGTAAGACGGCATCAGCACGGTGTTACGGGCAATAAACGCACCCTGACGTACCGCCGCTGGTGGCACAACGCGGAAGCCTTCTTTCTGGAAACGTGCTTCGTCGTAGTCGGCGAATTTCATCGGCACTTTGTCGAAGTAGCGGCTTTCTGCCCCTTCGATCACCTGATTATCATTAATACGGAAAGAGAGCAGCACCGCTTTTTTCAACCACTGATGCGTCACCCACTGACCGTCAATTTTTTCCGCTACACGCAGTGCACCGGAATCCAGCAGGGCGATCACCTGATTTACCGCTTCGCGGGTAACGGTGTCTGCGTTGGCTGGCGTGATCTCGGCACGGCGTTCAAAAGCGGTTTCAATAATGTTCTGTAACTGCTGCATTGTTAAACTCTTTTCATATCAGTAAACACATCACCCTTTATCGTTTGGATTGAGGGCCTCTGTCAACCGCTGATGCACTTCCTGCTGCAACTCGTTATTAAGCGCACGCCGGTCAGCGGTGGCAATTATGAATAAATCTTCTACTCGCTCGCCAATGGTTGTAATTCGGGCACCATGAAGCGAAATTCCCAGATCGGCAAAAATTTTCCCGACTCTCGCCAGCAGTCCTGGCTGGTCGAGCGCGATAAGCTCAAGGAACGATTTGCGGTCGGTATGGGTCGGCAAAAACGTTACTTCGGTTTCAACAGTAAAATGGCGTAATTTGGCGGGTTGGCGACGGGGCTGCGGTGGCTGCCAGCTACTTTGCGTCAGTACTTGCTCCAGACCAAACCGAATAACCTCATGACGATCTGCGGACAGCGGGCTGCCATCGGGTTCCAGCACGATAAAGGTATCCATCGCCATACCGTCGCGAGTGGTGAAAATTTGTGCGTCGTGAACACTTAAATTGCGGCGGTCTAATTCGGCACAGACGGCGGCAAACAGATAGGGGCGGTCCGGGCTCCAGATAAAAATCTCGGTGCCTCCACGCGTAGCCTGCGGGCTAAGCAATACCAGTGGTTTGCTTAAATCATGCTGTAATAAATGGCGGGCATGCCAGGCCAGTTGATTTGGGCTATGGCGGACAAAATAGTTAGCACGACAGCGTGACCAAATTTGGTGCAGCGCCTCTTCGTCGATGTTATCCATGCGCAGTAGTGCCAGTGCCTGGAGTTGGTGATGGCGAACCCGTTCGCGCATATCCGGCGTGTTTTGCATTCCGCGTCGTAGCTGCTTTTCGGTGGCAAAATAGAGTTCGCGCAACAGACTTTGCTTCCAGCTATTCCACAGCGTTTCGTTGGTGGCGCAAATGTCAGCCACTGTCAGGCATACCAGATAGTGCAGACGATTTTCCGTTTGAACTTCTTCGGCAAACTGCTTGATGACTTCAGGGTCCTGAATATCGCGGCGTTGTGCTGTCACCGACATCAGCAAGTGCTGGCGAACCAGCCAGGCAACCAGCTGTGTTTCGCGTGAGTTCAGCCCGTGGAGTTCTGCAAAATGCACTACATCCTGAACACCGAGAATGGAGTGGTCGCCGCCGCGTCCTTTGGCGATATCGTGAAACAGCGCGGCGATGAAAATCAGCTCAGTTGACGGCAGGCGCGGCCAGACGTCCACACACAACGGATGGCGCTGGCGCGTTTCTTCACTGGCAAAACTCTCCAGTTTCAGCATCACGCGGATAGTATGTTCATCCACCGTGTAGGCGTGGAACAGATCAAACTGCATCTGCCCGACGATATGCGACCATTGCGGCATATACGCGCCGAGCACGCTATGGCGATGCATTGGCAATAGCCCGCGCCGCACCGCTCCGGGGTGACGCAGAATGCTCAAAAACAGTTTTCGTGCTTCCGGAATATTACACAGCGGTTGTTGCAGATGGCGACGGGCATGGCGTAACTGGCGCAGCGTGGTGGAGTAAATGCCGGTGATCGCACTGTTGCGCACCATGGTGTAGAACATACGCAAGATGGCTTCCGGCTGGCGCATAAATAGTGTTTCATCACGCAGGTCGATTAGCGTACCGCGTAGCTGAAACTCATCGTCGATTGGACGTGGTTTTTCGTCGGCAGGAAGGGCGAGGATGGCTTCATCGAACAGTTGCAGCAGCATCTGGTTGAGTTCACTGACGCGGCGTGTAACGCGGAAGTAATCCTTCATCATCCGCTCGACCGGTTCGTTGCCTTCACCACTGTAATTCAGACGCTGAGCGACGCTAAGTTGGCGATCGAATAACAGGCGATTATCGTAACGGCTGACGACCAGATGCAGGGCAAAGCGAATACGCCACAGTATATGCAGACATTCGTTTAATTCCGCCCGCTCCGCTGAGGTTAAGAAGCCAAACCCAACCATTTCATCCAGCGATGTTGCGCCAAAATGACGGCGGGCCACCCATTGCAGAGTGTGGATATCGCGCAAGCCGCCAGGGCTACTTTTGATGTCTGGTTCAAGATTGTAGCTGGTGCCGTGGTAACGCTGATGGCGCTGGTTCTGTTCTTCAACTTTCGCCGCGTAGAACTTGTCGGAAGGCCAGAATCCTTCGCTAAAAATATGTTTTTGCAGTTCGAGGAAGAGCGCAACATCGCCAATTAATAAGCGGGATTCGATTAAATTGGTGGCGACGGTTAAATCCGATAACCCTTCCAGCATGCACTCTTCAAGCGTGCGCACACTATGACCGACTTCCAGCTTTACATCCCAGAGCAGCGTTAACAGCTCGCCCACTTTTTGCGCCTGATCGTCCGGGAGCTTTTTACGGCTTAAAATCAGTAAATCGATGTCAGAAAGTGGATGCAGCTCGCCACGACCGTAGCCACCGACGGCGACCAATGCCAGGTCGGCAATCTGGCTGAATCCCGCTTCAATCCATAATCGTTGCAGGAGCTGGTCGATAAACTCGGTGCGCGCCTCAATCAACTGTTCTGCAGAGATCCCATTGTCAAAGGCATCACCAGCCAACGCTGGAAAGTATCGATATGGGCTTTTATCCCACCGACGGTTAATTCATCACGGGGCCAGACGCATGGATTTTGCGGTTGACCGGGCAGGGTGGGGAGAGCGGTGTTTGCGTACTGTTCTGGAAGGGTATTCATTGTGCGCCACTCATAAGATTAAATTATCGCATTAAAAAAGCCGGCATTCGCCGGCTTCATCTTATTCGTCGTGCGAGATTATCGCCGGGATGGTGTCATCCTTGCGTAGCGTCAGAATTTCGCAGCCGTTATCAGTCACCACAATAGTATGCTCATATTGTGCAGACAAGCTGCGATCTTTGGTTTTTACCGTCCAGCCATCTTTCATGGTGCGGATCTCTTTTTTACCCGCGTTGACCATTGGCTCGATGGTGAACGTCATCCCAGGTTTCAGTACGACGTTGGTTTCACGGGAGTCATAGTGCAGCACCTGCGGTTCTTCATGGAAGCCGCGACCAATACCGTGTCCGCAATATTCACGAACGACGGAGAAGCCTTCTGCTTCGACAAACTTCTGAATCGCCGCACCGATTTCGCGCAGGTTAATGCCTGGTTTGACCATGCGCAGCGCCAGGTACAGGCTTTCTTGCGTGATGCGGCACAGACGTTCGCCCATGATGGTCGGCTTACCGACGATAAACATTTTCGAGGTATCGCCGTGGAAACCATCTTTGATTACGGTGACATCAATGTTAACGATATCGCCATCTTTCAGCAGCTTCGCATCGTCCGGGATACCGTGGCACACCACTTCATTAATAGAGATGCAAACGGATTTCGGATAGCCGTGATAGCCGAGGCAGGCAGAAACCGCGTGTTGTTCATTAACAATGTAATCATTACAGATGCGATCCAGCTCGCCGGTGCTGACGCCCGGTTTAACATACGGTTCGATCATCTCCAGCACTTCGGCAGCCAGTCGGCCAGCGACGCGCATTTTTTCGATATCTTCTGGGGTCTTGATTGAGATAGCCATTAATTCTGTCCATCAGCGTCGGTGATACCGACAATATATATGTAAGTGCCGTCAATGGTATCACACCCGGGCAAATTGAGAATCATTCTGAATTTCGCCAAACGTGCCACTGAACGTTTTCTATAATAGAAAATTCAACGTCTGATGCTGTACACAGCGCCAACAATTATTGGTGTCCATGACGTATTTGTGGTATAAAGCGCGCCGGACTTCCGATCCATTTCGTATACACAGACTGGACGGAAGCGACAATCTCACTTTGTGTAACAACACACACGTATCGGCACATATTCCGGGGTGCCCTTTGGGGTCGGTAATATGGGATACGTGGAGGCATAACCCCAACTTTTATATAGAGGTTTTAATCATGGCAACTGTTTCCATGCGCGATATGCTCAAGGCTGGTGTTCACTTCGGTCACCAGACCCGTTACTGGAACCCGAAAATGAAGCCGTTCATCTTCGGTGCGCGTAACAAAGTTCACATCATCAACCTTGAGAAAACTGTACCGATGTTCAACGAAGCTCTGGCTGAACTGAACAAGATTGCTTCTCGCAAAGGTAAAATCCTTTTCGTTGGTACTAAACGCGCTGCAAGCGAAGCGGTGAAAGACGCTGCTCTGAGCTGCGACCAGTTCTTCGTGAACCATCGCTGGCTGGGCGGTATGCTGACTAACTGGAAAACCGTTCGTCAGTCCATCAAACGTCTGAAAGACCTGGAAACTCAGTCTCAGGACGGTACTTTCGAAAAGCTGACCAAGAAAGAAGCGCTGATGCGCACTCGTGAGCTGGAGAAACTGGAAAACAGCCTGGGCGGTATCAAAGACATGGGCGGTCTGCCGGACGCTCTGTTTGTAATCGATGCTGACCACGAACACATTGCTATCAAAGAAGCAAACAACCTGGGTATTCCGGTATTTGCTATCGTTGATACCAACTCTGATCCGGACGGTGTTGACTTCGTTATCCCGGGTAACGACGACGCAATCCGTGCTGTGACCCTGTACCTGGGCGCTGTTGCTGCAACCGTACGTGAAGGCCGTTCTCAGGATCTGGCTTCCCAGGCGGAAGAAAGCTTCGTAGAAGCTGAGTAATAAGGCTTGATAACTCCCCCAAAATAGTTCGAGTTGCAGAAAGGCGGCAAGCTCGAGAATTCCCGGGAGCTTACATCAGTAAGTGACCGGGATGAGCGAGCGAAGATAACGCATCTGCGGCGCGAAATATGAAGGGGGAGAGCCCTTATAGACCAGGTAGTACACGTTTGGTTAGGGGGCCTGCATATGGCCCCCTTTTTCACTTTTATATCTGTGCGGTTTAATGCCGGGCAGATCACATCTCCGAGGATTTTAGAATGGCTGAAATTACCGCATCCCTGGTAAAAGAGCTGCGTGAGCGTACTGGCGCAGGCATGATGGATTGCAAAAAAGCACTGACTGAAGCTAACGGCGACATCGAGCTGGCAATCGAAAACATGCGTAAGTCCGGTGCTATTAAAGCAGCGAAAAAAGCAGGCAACGTTGCTGCTGACGGCGTGATCAAAACCAAAATCGACGGCAACTACGGCATCATTCTGGAAGTTAACTGCCAGACTGACTTCGTTGCAAAAGACGCTGGTTTCCAGGCGTTCGCAGACAAAGTTCTGGACGCAGCTGTTGCTGGCAAAATCACTGACGTTGAAGTTCTGAAAGCACAGTTCGAAGAAGAACGTGTTGCGCTGGTAGCGAAAATTGGTGAAAACATCAACATTCGCCGCGTTGCTGCGCTGGAAGGCGACGTTCTGGGTTCTTATCAGCACGGTGCGCGTATCGGCGTTCTGGTTGCTGCTAAAGGCGCTGACGAAGAGCTGGTTAAACACATCGCTATGCACGTTGCTGCAAGCAAGCCAGAATTCATCAAACCAGAAGACGTATCCGCTGAAGTGGTAGAAAAAGAATACCAGGTACAGCTGGATATCGCGATGCAGTCTGGTAAGCCGAAAGAAATCGCAGAGAAAATGGTTGAAGGCCGCATGAAGAAATTCACCGGCGAAGTTTCTCTGACCGGTCAGCCGTTCGTTATGGAACCAAGCAAAACTGTTGGTCAGCTGCTGAAAGAGCATAACGCTGAAGTGACTGGCTTCATCCGCTTCGAAGTGGGTGAAGGCATCGAGAAAGTTGAGACTGACTTTGCAGCAGAAGTTGCTGCGATGTCCAAGCAGTCTTAATTATCAAAAAGGAGCCGCCTGAGGGCGGCTTCTTTTTGTGCCCATCTTGTAAATTCAGCTAACCCTTGTGGGGCTGCGCTGAAAAGCGACGTACAATGTCGCTAGTATTAATTCATTTCAATCGTTGACAGTCTCAGGAAAGAAACATGGCTACCAATGCAAAACCCGTCTATAAACGCATTCTGCTTAAGTTGAGTGGCGAAGCTCTGCAGGGCACTGAAGGCTTCGGTATTGATGCAAGCATACTGGATCGTATGGCTCAGGAAATCAAAGAACTGGTTGAACTGGGTATTCAGGTTGGTGTGGTGATTGGTGGGGGTAACCTGTTCCGTGGCGCTGGTCTGGCGAAAGCGGGTATGAACCGTGTTGTGGGCGACCACATGGGGATGCTGGCGACCGTAATGAACGGCCTGGCAATGCGTGATGCACTGCACCGCGCCTATGTGAACGCTCGTCTGATGTCCGCTATTCCATTGAATGGCGTGTGCGACAGCTACAGCTGGGCAGAAGCTATCAGCCTGTTGCGCAACAACCGTGTGGTGATCCTCTCCGCCGGTACAGGTAACCCGTTCTTTACCACCGACTCAGCAGCTTGCCTGCGTGGTATCGAAATTGAAGCCGATGTGGTGCTGAAAGCAACCAAAGTTGACGGCGTGTTTACCGCTGATCCGGCGAAAGATCCAACCGCAACCATGTACGAGCAACTGACTTACAGCGAAGTGCTGGAAAAAGAGCTGAAAGTCATGGACCTGGCGGCCTTCACGCTGGCTCGTGACCATAAATTACCGATTCGTGTTTTCAATATGAACAAACCGGGTGCGCTGCGCCGTGTGGTAATGGGTGAAAAAGAAGGGACTTTAATCACGGAATAATTCCCGTGATGGATAAATAAGGGTAAGATTCCGCGTAAGTATCGCGGGGGCGTAAGTCTGGTTATAAGGCGTTATTGTTGCAGGCAGTTTGGTCACGGCCAGCGCGCAGCAACCGGAGCGTACAAAAGTACGTGAGGATGGCGAGCACTGCTCGGGGCCAAAATGGCAAATAAAATAGCCTAATAATCCAGACGATTACCCGTAATATGTTTAATCAGGGCTATACTTAGCACACTTCCACTGTGTGTGACTGTCTGGTCTGACTGAGACAAGTTTTCAAGGATTCGTAACGTGATTAGCGATATCAGAAAAGATGCTGAAGTACGCATGGACAAATGCGTAGAAGCGTTCAAAACCCAAATCAGCAAAATACGCACGGGTCGTGCTTCTCCCAGCCTGCTGGATGGCATTGTCGTGGAATATTACGGCACGCCGACGCCGCTGCGTCAGCTGGCAAGCGTAACGGTAGAAGATTCCCGTACTCTGAAAATCAACGTGTTTGATCGTTCAATGTCTCCGGCCGTTGAAAAAGCGATTATGGCGTCCGATCTTGGCCTGAACCCGAACTCTGCGGGTAGCGACATCCGTGTTCCGCTGCCGCCGCTGACGGAAGAACGTCGTAAAGATCTGACCAAAATCGTTCGTGGTGAAGCAGAACAAGCGCGTGTTGCAGTACGTAACGTGCGTCGTGACGCGAACGACAAAGTGAAAGCACTGTTGAAAGATAAAGAGATCAGCGAAGACGACGATCGCCGTTCTCAGGACGATGTACAGAAACTGACTGATGCTGCAATCAAGAAAATTGAAGCGGCGCTGGCAGACAAAGAAGCAGAACTGATGCAGTTCTGATTTCTTGAACGACAAAAACGCCGCTCAGTAGATCCTTGCGGATCGGCTGGCGGCGTTTTGCTTTTTATTCTGTCTCAACTCTGGATGTTTCATGAAGCAACTCACCATTCTGGGCTCGACCGGCTCGATTGGTTGCAGCACGCTGGACGTGGTGCGCCATAATCCCGAACACTTCCGCGTAGTTGCGCTGGTGGCAGGCAAAAATGTCACTCGCATGGTAGAACAGTGCCTGGAATTCTCTCCCCGCTATGCCGTAATGGACGATGAAGCGAGTGCGAAACTTCTTAAAACGATGCTACAGCAACAGGGTAGCCGCACCGAAGTCTTAAGTGGGCAACAAGCCGCTTGCGATATGGCAGCGCTTGAGGATGTTGATCAGGTGATGGCAGCCATTGTTGGCGCTGCTGGGCTGTTACCTACGCTTGCTGCGATCCGCGCGGGTAAAACCATTTTGCTGGCCAATAAAGAATCACTGGTTACCTGCGGACGTCTGTTTATGGACGCCGTAAAGCAGAGCAAAGCGCAATTGTTACCGGTCGATAGCGAACATAACGCCATTTTTCAGAGTTTACCGCAACCTATCCAGCATAATCTGGGATACGCTGACCTTGAGCAAAATGGCGTGGTGTCCATTTTACTTACCGGGTCTGGTGGCCCTTTCCGTGAGACGCCATTGCGCGATTTGGCAACAATGACGCCGGATCAAGCCTGCCGTCATCCGAACTGGTCGATGGGGCGTAAAATTTCTGTCGATTCGGCTACCATGATGAACAAAGGTCTGGAATACATTGAAGCGCGTTGGCTGTTTAACGCCAGCGCCAGCCAGATGGAAGTGCTGATTCACCCGCAGTCAGTGATTCACTCAATGGTGCGCTATCAGGACGGCAGTGTTCTGGCGCAGCTGGGGGAACCGGATATGCGTACGCCAATTGCCCACACCATGGCATGGCCGAATCGCGTGAACTCTGGCGTGAAGCCGCTCGATCTTTGCAAACTAAGTGCGTTGACATTTGCCGCACCGGATTATGATCGTTATCCATGCCTGAAACTGGCGATGGAGGCGTTCGAACAAGGTCAGGCAGCGACGACAGCATTGAATGCCGCAAACGAAATCACCGTTGCTGCTTTTCTTGCGCAACAAATCCGCTTTACGGATATCGCTGCGTTGAATTTATCGGTACTGGAAAAAATGGATATGCGCGAACCACAATGTGTGGACGATGTGTTATCTGTTGATGCGAACGCGCGTGAAGTCGCCAGAAAAGAGGTGATGCGTCTCGCAAGCTGAGGATAATCCGGCTACAGAGAGTCTCGCTATTTGTTAGCGTAGGGCTTCAGTGATATAGTCTGCGCCATCTGATCGTAAGTAGTTGGCTTTATAAGGTCAGGTATGCCGTGGTTTTGCACGGCTTTTTTTTGTATAGGCTTCAGTATTCCTGAGTACCGTAAACCCTGTCAGGGAATAAAAAACGCGTGATGTTGTCTGCTACTCAACCACTTAGCGAAAAATTGCCAGCGCATGGCTGCCGTCATGTTGCGATCATTATGGACGGCAATGGTCGCTGGGCAAAAAAGCAAGGGAAGATTCGTGCCTTTGGGCATAAAGCCGGGGCAAAATCCGTCCGCCGGGCTGTCTCTTTTGCGGCCAACAACGGTATTGAGGCGTTAACGCTGTATGCCTTTAGTAGTGAAAACTGGAACCGACCAGCGCAGGAAGTCAGTGCGTTAATGGAACTGTTTGTGTGGGCGCTCGATAGCGAAGTAAAAAGTCTGCACCGACATAACGTGCGTCTGCGTATTATTGGCGATACCAGTCGCTTTAACTCGCGTTTGCAAGAATGTATTCGTAAATCTGAAGCGCTAACAGCCGGGAATACCGGTCTGACGCTGAATATTGCGGCGAACTACGGTGGACGTTGGGATATAGTCCAGGGAGTCAGGCAACTGGCTGAAAAGGTGCAGCAAGGAAACCTGCAACCAGATCAGATAGATGAAGAGATGCTAAACCAGCATGTCTGTATGCATGAACTGGCCCCTGTAGATTTAGTAATTAGGACTGGGGGGGAGCATCGCATTAGTAACTTTTTGCTTTGGCAAATTGCCTATGCCGAACTTTACTTTACAGATGTTCTCTGGCCCGATTTCGATGAACAAGACTTTGAAGGGGCGTTAAATGCCTTTGCTAATCGAGAGCGTCGTTTCGGCGGCACCGAGCCCGGTGATGAAACAGCCTGATGGGGGGCGCTTTTGCTGAAGTATCGCCTGATATCTGCTTTTGTGTTAATACCCGTCGTCATCGCGGCGTTGTTTCTGTTGCCGCCGGTGGGGTTCGCCATTGTAACGCTGGTGGTCTGCATGCTGGCAGCGTGGGAATGGGGACAGCTTAGCGGTTTTACCACTCGTTCGCAGCGAGTATGGTTGGCGGTGTTATGCGGGTTATTGTTGGCGCTGATGCTTTTTCTGTTGCCGGAATATCACCGAAATATTCATCAACCGCTGGTTGAAATCTCACTTTGGGCTTCGCTGGGTTGGTGGATTGTCGCGCTATTGCTGGTGCTGTTTTACCCAGGTTCCGCAGCAATCTGGCGTAACTCTAAAACATTGCGCCTTATTTTTGGCGTGCTAACCATTGTTCCCTTCTTCTGGGGCATGCTGGCGTTACGGGCCTGGCACTATGACGAGAATCATTACAGTGGCGCAATATGGCTGCTCTATGTCATGATCCTGGTATGGGGCGCTGACTCCGGCGCATATATGTTTGGCAAATTGTTTGGTAAACATAAGCTGGCACCGAAGGTTTCTCCGGGTAAAACCTGGCAAGGCTTTATAGGTGGACTCGCTACTGCAGCGGTAATCTCATGGGGTTATGGCATGTGGGCGAATCTCGACGTCGCTCCCGTCACCTTACTCATTTGCTCTATTGTCGCAGCGTTAGCCTCAGTGCTCGGCGATCTGACCGAGAGTATGTTTAAGCGTGAAGCAGGAATTAAGGACAGCGGTCATTTAATTCCAGGACACGGTGGTATTTTAGATCGTATTGATAGCCTGACGGCTGCGGTACCGGTCTTTGCTTGCTTGTTGTTACTGGTATTCAGGACGCTTTAACGGAAGGTAATATGCTGAGTTTTCTCTGGGATTTGGCTTCGTTCATCGTTGCACTGGGTGTACTTATCACCGTGCATGAATTTGGTCATTTCTGGGTTGCCCGGCGTTGTGGTGTTCGCGTTGAGCGTTTCTCAATAGGGTTTGGTAAGGCGCTCTGGCGGCGAACTGATAAGCTCGGCACCGAATATGTTATCGCCCTGATCCCGCTGGGCGGTTATGTCAAAATGCTGGATGAGCGCGCAGAACCGGTCGTTCCGGAACTCCGCCACCATGCCTTCAATAATAAATCTGTTGGCCAACGAGCGGCGATTATTGCCGCAGGTCCGGTTGCAAACTTCATTTTTGCTATCTTTGCCTACTGGCTGGTTTTTATTATTGGTGTGCCTGGCGTACGTCCGGTGGTTGGTGAAATAGCAGCCAATTCGATAGCTGCGGAAGCACAAATTGCACCAGGTACGGAACTAAAAGCCGTAGATGGTATCGAAACGCCTGATTGGGATGCCGTGCGTTTGCAGTTGGTCGATAAAATTGGCGATGAAAGCACCACCATTACAGTAGCGCCATTTGGCAGCGACCAACGGCGGGATGTAAAGCTCGATTTACGTCACTGGGCGTTTGAGCCTGATAAAGAAGATCCGGTATCTTCGCTGGGGATTCGTCCTCGTGGGCTGCAAATTGAACCTGTACTGGAAAATGTGCAGCCAAACTCGGCGGCAAGCAAGGCAGGTTTGCAAGCAGGCGACAGGATCGTTAAAGTCGATGGTCAGCCCTTAACGCAGTGGGTGACCTTTGTGATGCTTGTCCGGGATAACCCGGGTAAATCCTTAGCGTTAGAAATCGAAAGGCAGGGAAGTCCCTTGTCTTTGACATTAATCCCGGAGAGTAAACCGGGTAATGGTAAAGCGATTGGTTTTGTCGGTATTGAGCCGAAAGTCATTCCTTTGCCAGATGAGTATAAAGTTGTACGCCAGTATGGGCCGTTCAACGCCATCGTCGAAGCCACGGACAAAACGTGGCAGCTGATGAAGCTGACGGTCAGTATGCTGGGAAAATTGATCACCGGTGATGTGAAACTGAACAACCTCAGTGGGCCGATCTCTATCGCCAAGGGGGCTGGGATGACAGCGGAACTCGGGGTAGTTTATTACCTGCCGTTTCTTGCGCTTATTAGCGTGAACTTAGGGATAATTAACCTGTTTCCGTTGCCCGTACTTGACGGGGCGCATCTGCTGTTCCTTGCGATCGAAAAGATCAAGGGCGGACCGGTATCCGAGCGGGTTCAAGACTTTTGTTATCGCATTGGCTCGATTCTGCTGGTGCTGTTAATGGGGCTTGCACTTTTCAATGATTTCTCTCGGTTATGAGAGTTAGTTAGGAAGAACGCATAATAACGATGGCGATGAAAAAGTTGCTCATAGCGTCGCTGCTGTTTAGCAGCGCCACCGTATACGGTGCTGAAGGGTTCGTAGTGAAAGATATTCATTTCGAAGGCCTTCAGCGTGTCGCCGTTGGTGCGGCCCTCCTCAGTATGCCGGTGCGTACAGGCGACACGGTTAATGATGAAGATATCAGTAATACCATTCGCGCTCTGTTTGCTACCGGCAACTTTGAGGATGTTCGCGTCCTTCGTGATGGTGATACCCTTCTGGTTCAGGTAAAAGAACGTCCGACCATTGCCAGCATTACTTTCTCCGGTAACAAATCGGTGAAAGATGACATGCTGAAGCAAAACCTCGAGGCTTCTGGTGTGCGTGTGGGCGAATCCCTCGATCGCACCACCATTGCCGATATCGAGAAAGGTCTGGAAGACTTCTACTACAGCGTCGGTAAATATAGCGCCAGCGTAAAAGCTGTCGTGACCCCGCTGCCGCGCAACCGTGTTGACCTAAAACTGGTGTTCCAGGAAGGTGTGTCAGCTGAAATCCAGCAAATTAACATTGTTGGTAACCATGCTTTCACCACCGACGAACTGATCTCTCATTTCCAACTGCGTGACGAAGTGCCGTGGTGGAACGTGGTAGGCGATCGTAAATACCAGAAACAGAAACTGGCGGGCGACCTTGAAACCCTGCGCAGCTACTATCTGGATCGCGGTTATGCCCGTTTCAACATCGACTCTACCCAGGTCAGTCTGACGCCAGATAAAAAAGGTATTTACGTCACGGTGAACATTACCGAAGGCGATCAGTACAAGCTTTCTGGCGTTGAAGTGAGCGGCAACCTTGCCGGGCACTCCGCTGAAATTGAGCAGCTGACTAAGATCGAGCCGGGCGAGCTGTATAACGGCACCAAAGTGACCAAGATGGAAGATGACATCAAAAAGCTTCTCGGTCGCTATGGTTATGCCTATCCGCGCGTACAGTCGATGCCTGAAATTAACGATGCCGACAAAACCGTTAAATTACGCGTGAACGTTGATGCGGGTAACCGTTTCTACGTGCGTAAGATCCGTTTTGAAGGTAACGATACCTCGAAAGATGCCGTCCTGCGTCGCGAAATGCGTCAGATGGAAGGTGCATGGCTGGGAAGCGATCTGGTCGATCAGGGTAAGGAGCGTCTGAATCGTCTGGGCTTCTTTGAAACTGTCGATACCGATACCCAACGTGTTCCGGGTAGCCCGGACCAAGTAGATGTAGTCTACAAGGTGAAAGAACGTAACACCGGTAGCTTCAACTTCGGGATTGGTTACGGTACTGAAAGTGGCGTGAGCTTCCAGGCTGGCGTGCAACAGGATAACTGGTTAGGTACAGGTTATGCTGTTGGTATCAACGGGACCAAAAACGATTACCAGACCTATGCTGAATTGTCGGTAACCAACCCGTACTTCACTGTAGATGGTGTAAGCCTCGGTGGTCGTCTCTTCTATAATGACTTCCAGGCAGATGACGCCGACCTGTCCGACTATACCAACAAGAGTTATGGTACAGACGTGACGTTGGGCTTCCCGATCAACGAATATAACTCGCTGCGTGCAGGTCTGGGTTATGTACATAACTCCCTGTCCAACATGCAGCCTCAGGTTGCGATGTGGCGTTATCTGTACTCTATGGGTGAACATCCGAGCACCTCTGATCAGGATAACAGCTTCAAAACGGACGACTTCACGTTCAACTATGGTTGGACCTATAACAAGCTTGACCGTGGTTACTTCCCGACAGATGGTTCACGTGTCAACCTGACCGGTAAAGTGACCATTCCTGGATCGGATAACGAATACTACAAAGTGACGTTAGACACGGCGACTTATGTGCCGATCGATGACGATCACAAATGGGTTGTTCTGGGGCGTACCCGCTGGGGTTATGGTGATGGTTTAGGCGGCAAAGAGATGCCGTTCTACGAGAACTTCTATGCCGGTGGTTCCAGCACGTCCGTGGCTTCCAGTCCAATACCATTGGTCCGAAAGCAGTTTACTTCCCGCATCAGGCCAGTAATTATGATCCGGACTATGATTACGAATGTGCGACTCAGGACGGCGCGAAAGACCTGTGTAAATCGGATGATGCTGTAGGCGGTAACGCCATGGCGGTTGCCAGCCTCGAGTTCATCACCCCGACGCCGTTTATTAGCGATAAGTATGCTAACTCGGTTCGTACTTCCTTCTTCTGGGATATGGGTACCGTTTGGGATACAAACTGGGATTCCAGCCAATATTCTGGATATCCGGACTATAGTGATCCAAGCAATATCCGTATGTCTGCGGGTATCGCATTACAATGGATGTCCCCATTGGGGCCGTTGGTGTTCTCCTACGCCCAGCCGTTCAAAAAGTACGATGGAGACAAGGCAGAACAGTTCCAGTTTAACATCGGTAAAACCTGGTAAGTGTTCTCCACAAAGGAATGTAGTGGTAGTGTAGCGATGACTTTAGGCGATCAATATAAGATCGCCGGGCCACGCAAAGAACTGCACCCTCCGGTGCAAATGGGATGGTAAGGAGTTTATTGTGAAAAAGTGGTTATTAGCGGCAGGTCTCGGTTTAGCACTGGCAACTTCTGCTCAGGCGGCTGACAAAATTGCAATCGTCAATATGGGCAGCCTGTTCCAGCAGGTAGCGCAGAAAACCGGTGTTTCTAACACGCTGGAAAATGAGTTCAAAGGCCGTGCCAGCGAACTGCAGCGTATGGAAACCGATCTGCAGGCTAAAATGAAAAAGCTGCAGTCCATGAAAGCGGGCAGCGATCGCACTAAGCTGGAAAAAGACGTGATGGCTCAGCGCCAGACTTTTGCTCAGAAAGCGCAGGCTTTTGAGCAGGATCGCGCACGTCGTTCCAACGAAGAACGCGGCAAACTGGTTACTCGTATCCAGACTGCTGTGAAATCCGTTGCCAACAGCCAGGATATCGATCTGGTTGTTGATGCAAACGCCGTTGCTTACAACAGCAGCGATGTAAAAGACATCACTGCCGACGTACTGAAACAGGTTAAATAAGTAATGCCTTCAATTCGACTGGCTGATTTAGCGCAGCAGTTGGATGCAGAACTACACGGTGATGGCGATATCGTCATCACCGGCGTTGCGTCCATGCAATCTGCACAAACAGGTCACATTACGTTCATGGTTAACCCAAAATACCGTGAGCATTTAGGCTTGTGCCAGGCGTCCGCGGTTGTCATGACCCAGGACGATCTTCCTTTCGCGAAAAGTGCCGCGCTGGTAGTGAAGAATCCCTACCTGACTTACGCGCGCATGGCGCAAATTTTAGATACCACGCCGCAGCCCGCGCAGAACATTGCACCCAGTGCGGTGATCGACGCGACGGCGAAGCTGGGGAACAATGTATCGATTGGCGCTAACGCGGTGATTGAATCCGGCGTTGAACTGGGCGATAACGTGATTATCGGTGCCGGTTGCTTCGTAGGTAAAAACAGCAAAATCGGTGCAGGTTCGCGTCTCTGGGCGAACGTAACCATTTACCATGAGATCCAGATCGGTCAGAATTGCCTGATCCAGTCCGGAACAGTGGTAGGCGCAGACGGCTTTGGTTATGCCAACGATCGTGGTAACTGGGTTAAGATCCCACAGATTGGTCGCGTAATTATTGGCGATCGCGTGGAGATCGGTGCCTGTACTACCATCGATCGCGGCGCGCTGGATGACACTGTTATTGGCAATGGCGTGATCATTGATAACCAGTGCCAGATTGCACATAACGTCGTGATTGGCGACAATACGGCGGTTGCCGGTGGCGTCATTATGGCGGGCAGCCTGAAAATTGGTCGTTACTGCATGATCGGCGGAGCCAGCGTAATCAACGGGCATATGGAAATATGCGACAAAGTGACGGTTACGGGCATGGGTATGGTGATGCGTCCCATCACTGAACCAGGCGTCTATTCCTCAGGCATTCCGCTGCAACCCAACAAAGTCTGGCGCAAAACCGCTGCACTGGTGATGAACATTGATGACATGAGCAAGCGTCTGAAATCGCTTGAGCGCAAGGTTAATCAACAAGACTAACGTTCCATCTTTTGTTCGCCAAACTTTACGGCCTGTCTCATTCTTACGATTGCGGCAGGCGTGTTATTATTGTCGTTTCTTATATTTTGACAGGAAGAGTATCTTGACTACTAACACTCATACTCTGCAGATTGAAGAGATTTTAGAACTTCTGCCGCACCGTTTCCCGTTCTTACTGGTGGATCGCGTGCTGGATTTTGAAGAAGGTCGTTTTCTGCGCGCAGTAAAAAATGTCTCTGTCAATGAGCCATTCTTCCAGGGCCATTTCCCTGGAAAACCGATTTTCCCGGGTGTGCTGATTCTGGAAGCAATGGCACAGGCAACAGGTATTCTGGCGTTTAAAAGCGTAGGAAAACTGGAACCGGGTGAGCTGTACTACTTCGCTGGTATTGACGAAGCGCGCTTCAAGCGCCCGGTCGTGCCTGGCGATCAAATGATCATGGAAGTCACTTTCGAAAAAACGCGCCGCGGCCTGACCCGTTTTAAAGGGGTTGCTCTGGTCGATGGTAAAGTAGTTTGCGAAGCAACGATGATGTGTGCTCGTAGCCGGGAGGCCTGATACGTGATTGATAAATCCGCCTTTGTGCATCCAACCGCCATTGTGGAAGAGGGCGCGTCAATTGGCGCGAACGCACACATTGGTCCTTTTTGTATCGTTGGACCCCATGTCGGAATTGGTGAGGGTACCGTACTGAAATCTCACGTTGTCGTGAATGGTCATACTAAAATTGGCCGCGATAATGAGATTTATCAGTTCGCCTCCATCGGCGAAGTTAACCAGGATCTGAAATATGCTGGCGAACCGACCCGTGTGGAAATCGGCGATCGTAACCGCATTCGCGAAAGCGTCACCATTCATCGTGGCACAGTCCAGGGCGGTGGATTGACGAAGGTGGGCAGCGACAACTTACTGATGATCAACGCGCACATTGCGCACGATTGTACGGTAGGTAACCGCTGTATTCTCGCCAACAACGCAACGCTGGCGGGTCACGTATCGGTTGACGACTTCGCGATCATCGGCGGCATGACCGCAGTCCATCAGTTCTGCATCATTGGTGCGCACGTGATGGTTGGCGGCTGCTCCGGTGTGGCGCAGGACGTCCCTCCTTATGTCATTGCGCAGGGTAACCACGCAACGCCGTTCGGTGTCAATATCGAAGGGCTGAAGCGCCGCGGATTCAGCCGTGAGGCGATTACCGCTATCCGCAATGCGTATAAGCTGATTTATCGTAGCGGTAAAACGCTCGATGAAGTGAAACCGGAAATTGCTGAACTGGCGGAAACATATCCGGAAGTGAAAGCCTTTACCGATTTCTTTTCACGCTCAACGCGCGGTCTGATTCGTTAATGACTGAACAGCGTCCATTAACGATTGCCCTGGTCGCCGGAGAAACCTCCGGCGATATCCTGGGGGCCGGTTTAATCCGCGCTCTGAAAGAACGTGTGCCCAACGCCCGCTTTGTTGGTGTTGCCGGGCCACGAATGCAGGCTGAAGGCTGCGAAGCCTGGTACGAAATGGAAGAACTGGCGGTGATGGGCATTGTTGAAGTGCTCGGTCGTCTGCGTCGCTTACTGCATATTCGTGCCGATCTGACAAAGCGTTTTGGCGAACTGAAGCCAGATGTTTTTGTTGGTATTGATGCGCCTGACTTCAATATTACTCTTGAAGGTAACCTCAAAAAGCAGGGTATCAAAACCATTCATTACGTCAGTCCGTCAGTCTGGGCGTGGCGACAGAAACGTGTTTTCAAAATAGGCAGAGCCACCGATCTGGTGCTCGCATTTCTGCCTTTCGAAAAAGCGTTTTATGACAAATACAACGTACCGTGCCGCTTTATCGGTCATACCATGGCTGATGCCATGCCATTAGATCCAGATAAAAATGCCGCCCGTGATGTGCTGGGGATCCCTCACGATGCCCACTGCCTGGCGTTGCTACCGGGGAGCCGTGGTGCAGAAGTTGAAATGCTTAGTGCCGATTTCCTGAAAACGGCCCAGCTTTTGCGCCAGACATATCCGGATCTCGAAATCGTGGTGCCACTGGTGAATGCCAAACGCCGCGAGCAGTTTGAACGCATCAAAGCTGAAGTCGCGCCAGACTTTTCAGTTCATTTGCTGGATGGGATGGGCCGTGAGGCGATGGTCGCCAGCGATGCGGCGCTACTGGCGTCGGGTACGGCAGCCCTGGAGTGTATGCTGGCGAAATGCCCGATGGTGGTGGGATATCGCATGAAGCCTTTTACCTTCTGGTTGGCGAAGCGGCTGGTGAAAACTGATTATGTCTCGCTGCCAAATCTGCTGGCGGGCAGAGAGTTAGTCAAAGAGTTATTGCAGGAAGAGTGTGAGCCGCAAAAACTGGCTGCGGCGCTGTTACCGCTGTTGGCGAACGGGAAAATCAGCCACGCGATGCACGATACCTTCCGTGAACTGCATCAGCAGATCCGCTGCAATGCCGATGAGCAGGCGGCACAAGCCGTTCTGGAGTTAGCACAATGATCGAATTTGTTTATCCGCACACGCAGCTGGTTGCGGGTGTGGATGAAGTCGGACGCGGGCCGTTAGTTGGCGCGGTCGTCACCGCTGCGGTGATCCTTGACCCGGCGCGCCCGATTGCCGGGCTGAATGATTCCAAAAAGCTGAGCGAAAAACGCCGTCTGGCGCTCTGTGAAGAGATCAAAGAGAAAGCGTTGAGCTGGAGTCTGGGCCGCGCGGAACCCCACGAAATCGACGAGCTGAACATTCTTCATGCGACCATGCTGGCGATGCAGCGTGCCGTCGCTGGGCTGCATATTGCGCCGGAATATGTGTTGATTGATGGTAACCGCTGCCCGAAATTACCGATGCCTGCGATGGCTGTGGTGAAAGGCGATAGCCGCGTACCGGAAATCAGTGCCGCGTCTATCCTGGCGAAAGTGACGCGTGACGCCGAAATGGCGGCGCTGGATATTGTTTTCCCGCAATATGGTTTTGCCCAACACAAAGGGTACCCAACCGCTTTTCATCTGGAAAAACTGGCTGAACACGGCGCGACCGAACACCATCGGCGCAGCTTTGGGCCTGTCAAACGCGCACTGGGACTTGCGTCCTGATTCTTGTGTCGAGATTAAGTAAACCGGAATCTGAAGATGTCTGAACCACGTTTCGTACACCTGCGGGTGCACAGCGACTACTCGATGATCGATGGCCTGGCCAAAACTGCACCGTTGGTAAAAAAGGCGGCGGCGTTGGGTATGCCAGCACTGGCGATCACCGATTTCACCAACCTTTGTGGTCTGGTGAAGTTCTACGGAGCGGGACATGGCGCAGGGATTAAGCCTATCGTCGGGGCAGATTTTAACGTCCAGTGCGACCTGCTGGGTGATGAGTTAACCCACCTGACGGTACTGGCGGCGAACAATACCGGCTATCAGAATCTGACGTTGCTGATCTCAAAAGCGTATCAGCGCGGGTACGGTGCCGCTGGGCCGATCATCGATCGCGACTGGCTTATCGAATTAAATGAAGGGTTGATCCTTCTTTCCGGCGGGCGCATGGGCGACGTCGGACGCAGTCTTTTGCGTGGTAACAGCGCGCTGGTAGATGAGTGTGTCGCGTTTTATGAAGAACACTTCCCGGATCGCTATTTTCTCGAGCTGATCCGCACCGGCAGGCCGGATGAAGAAAGCTATCTGCACGCGGCGGTGGAACTGGCGGAAGCGCGCGGTTTGCCCGTCGTGGCGACTAACGATGTGCGCTTTATCGACAGCAGCGACTTTGACGCACACGAAATCCGCGTCGCGATCCACGACGGCTTTACCCTCGACGATCCTAAACGCCCGCGTAACTATTCGCCGCAGCAATATATGCGTAGCGAAGAGGAGATGTGTGAGCTGTTTGCCGACATCCCCGAAGCCCTTGCCAACACCGTTGAGATCGCCAAACGCTGTAACGTAACTGTGCGTCTTGGTGAATACTTCCTGCCGCAGTTCCCGACCGGGGACATGAGCACCGAAGATTATCTGGTCAAGCGTGCAAAAGAGGGCCTGGAAGAGCGTCTGGCCTTTTTATTCCCTGACGAGGAAGAACGTGTTAAGCGCCGCCCGGAATATGACGAACGTCTGGAGACTGAACTTCAGGTTATCAACCAGATGGGCTTCCCGGGCTACTTCCTCATCGTTATGGAATTTATCCAGTGGTCGAAAGATAACGGCGTACCGGTAGGGCCAGGCCGTGGCTCCGGTGCGGGTTCACTGGTGGCCTACGCGCTGAAAATCACCGACCTCGATCCGCTGGAATTTGACCTGCTGTTCGAACGTTTCCTTAACCCGGAACGTGTCTCCATGCCTGACTTCGACGTTGACTTCTGTATGGAGAAACGCGATCAGGTTATCGAGCACGTAGCGGACATGTACGGTCGTGATGCGGTATCGCAGATCATCACCTTCGGTACAATGGCGTCGAAAGCGGTGATCCGCGACGTAGGCCGCGTGCTGGGGCATCCGTACGGCTTTGTCGATCGTATCTCGAAACTGATCCCGCCCGATCCGGGGATGACGCTGGCGAAAGCGTTTGAAGCCGAGCCGCAGCTGCCGGAAATCTACGAAGCGGATGAAGAAGTTAAGGCGCTGATCGACATGGCGCGCAAACTGGAAGGGGTCACCCGTAACGCCGGTAAGCACGCCGGTGGGGTGGTTATCGCGCCGACCAAAATTACCGATTTTGCGCCGCTTTACTGCGATGAAGAGGGCAAACATCCGGTCACCCAGTTTGATAAAAGCGACGTTGAATACGCCGGACTGGTGAAGTTCGACTTCCTTGGTTTGCGTACGCTCACCATCATCAACTGGGCGCTGGAGATGATCAACAAGCGGCGGGCGAAGAATGGCGAGCCGCCGCTGGATATCGCCGCGATCCCGCTGGATGACAAGAAAAGCTTCGACATGCTGCAACGCTCGGAAACCACGGCGGTATTCCAGCTTGAATCGCGCGGCATGAAGGACCTGATCAAGCGTCTGCAACCTGACTGCTTCGAAGATATGATCGCACTGGTGGCGCTGTTCCGCCCAGGTCCGTTGCAATCAGGGATGGTGGATAACTTTATCGACCGTAAACATGGTCGCGAAGAAATCTCCTATCCGGACGTACAGTGGCAGCATGAAAGCCTGAAACCGGTACTGGAGCCAACCTACGGCATCATCCTGTATCAGGAACAGGTCATGCAGATTGCGCAGGTGCTTTCTGGTTATACCCTCGGTGGCGCGGATATGCTGCGTCGTGCGATGGGTAAGAAAAAGCCGGAAGAGATGGCTAAGCAGCGTTCTGTATTTGCTGAAGGTGCAGAAAAGAACGGAATCAACGCCGAACTGGCGATGAAAATCTTCGACCTGGTGGAGAAATTCGCGGGTTACGGATTTAACAAATCGCACTCTGCGGCCTATGCTTTGGTGTCATATCAAACGTTATGGCTGAAAGCGCACTATCCGGCGGAGTTTATGGCGGCGGTAATGACCGCCGATATGGACAACACCGAGAAGGTGGTGGGCCTGGTGGATGAGTGCTGGCGGATGGGGCTGAAAATCCTGCCACCAGATATAAACTCCGGTCTTTACCATTTCCACGTCAACGACGACGGCGAAATCGTGTATGGTATTGGCGCCATCAAAGGGGTAGGTGAAGGTCCGATTGAGGCCATCATCGAAGCCCGTAATAAAGGCGGCTACTTCCGCGAACTGTTTGATCTCTGCGCCCGTACCGACACCAAAAAGTTAAACCGGCGGGTGCTGGAAAAACTGATCATGTCCGGGGCGTTTGACCGTCTTGGGCCACACCGCGCGGCGCTGATGAACTCGCTGGGTGATGCGTTAAAAGCGGCAGATCAACACGCGAAAGCGGAAGCTATCGGTCAGGCCGATATGTTCGGCGTGCTGGCCGAAGAGCCGGAACAAATTGAACAATCCTACGCCAGCTGCCAACCGTGGCCGGAGCAGGTGGTGTTAGATGGGGAACGTGAAACGTTAGGTCTGTACCTTACGGGACACCCTATCAACCAGTATTTAAAAGAGATTGAGCGTTATGTCGGAGGCGTAAGGCTGAAAGACATGCACCCGACAGAACGTGGTAAAGTCATCACGGCTGCGGGGCTCGTTGTTGCCGCGCGGGTTATGGTCACCAAGCGCGGCAATCGTATCGGTATCTGCACGCTGGATGACCGTTCCGGGCGGCTGGAAGTGATGTTGTTTACTGACGCCCTGGATAAATACCAGCAATTGCTGGAAAAAGACCGCATACTTATCGTCAGCGGACAGGTCAGCTTTGATGACTTCAGCGGTGGGCTTAAAATGACCGCTCGCGAAGTGATGGATATTGACGAAGCCCGAGAAAAATATGCTAGCGGGCTTGCTATCTCGCTGACGGACAGGCAAATTGATGACCAGCTTTTAAACCGACTCCGTCAGTCTCTGGAACCCCACCGCTCTGGGACAATTCCAGTACATCTCTACTATCAGAGGGCGGATGCACGCGCGCGGTTGCGTTTTGGCGCGACGTGGCGTGTCTATCCGAGCGATCGTTTATTAAACGATCTCCGTGGCCTCATTGGTTCGGAGCAGGTGGAACTGGAGTTTGACTAATACAGGAATACTATGAGTCTGAATTTCCTTGATTTTGAACAGCCGATTGCAGAGCTGGAAGCGAAAATCGATTCTCTGACTGCGGTTAGCCGTCAGGATGAGAAACTGGATATTAACATCGATGAAGAAGTGCATCGTCTGCGTGAAAAAAGCGTAGAACTGACACGTAAAATCTTCGCCGATCTCGGTGCATGGCAGATTGCGCAACTGGCACGCCATCCACAGCGTCCTTATACCCTGGATTACGTTCACCTGGCATTTGATGAATTTGACGAACTGGCTGGCGACCGCGCGTATGCAGACGATAAAGCTATCGTCGGTGGTATCGCCCGTCTTGACGGTCGTCCGGTGATGATCATTGGTCATCAAAAAGGTCGTGAAACCAAAGAAAAAATTCGCCGTAACTTTGGTATGCCAGCGCCAGAAGGTTACCGCAAAGCACTGCGTCTGATGCAAATGGCTGAACGCTTTAAGATGCCTATCATCACCTTTATCGACACCCCGGGGGCTTATCCTGGCGTGGGCGCAGAAGAGCGTGGTCAGTCTGAAGCCATTGCACGCAACCTGCGTGAAATGTCTCGCCTCGGCGTACCGGTAGTTTGTACGGTTATCGGTGAAGGTGGTTCTGGCGGTGCGCTGGCGATTGGCGTGGGCGATAAAGTGAATATGCTGCAATACAGCACCTATTCCGTTATCTCGCCGGAAGGTTGTGCGTCCATTCTGTGGAAGAGCGCCGACAAAGCGCCGCTGGCGGCTGAAGCGATGGGTATCATCGCTCCGCGTCTGAAAGAGCTGAAACTGATCGACTCCATCATCCCGGAACCGCTGGGCGGCGCTCACCGTAACCCGGAAGCGATGGCGGCATCGTTGAAAGCGCAACTGCTGGCGGATCTGGCCGATCTCGATGTGTTAAGCACTGAAGATTTAAAAAATCGTCGTTATCAGCGCCTGATGAGCTACGGTTACGCGTAATTCGCAAAAGTTCTGAAAAAGGGTCACTTCGGTGGCCCTTTTTTATCGCCACGGTTTGAGCAGGCTATGATTAAGGAAGGATTTTCCAGGAGGAACACATGAACATCATTGCCATTATGGGACCGCATGGCGTCTTTTATAAAGATGAGCCCATCAAAGAACTGGAGTCGGCGCTGGTGGCGCAAGGCTTTCAGATTATCTGGCCACAAAACAGCGTTGATTTGCTGAAATTTATCGAACATAACCCTCGAATTTGCGGCGTGATTTTTGACTGGGATGAGTACAGTCTCGATTTATGCAGCGATATCAATCAACTTAATGAATATCTCCCGCTTTATGCCTTCATCAACACCCACTCGACGATGGATGTCAGCGTGCAGGATATGCGGATGGCGCTCTGGTTTTTTGAATATGCGCTGGGGCAGGCGGAAGATATCGCCATTCGTATGCGTCAGTACACCAACGAATATCTTGATAACATTACGCCGCCGTTCACGAAAGCCTTGTTTACCTACGTTAAAGAGCGGAAGTACACCTTTTGTACGCCGGTGCATATGGGCGGCACCGCATATCAAAAAAGCCCGGTTGGCTGCCTGTTTTATGATTTTTTCGGCGGGAATACCCTCAAGGCTGATGTCTCTATTTCGGTCACCGAGCTTGGTTCGTTGCTCGACCACACCGGGCCACACCTGGAAGCGGAAGAGTACATCGCGCGGACTTTTGGCGCGGAACAGAGTTATATCGTTACCAACGGAACATCGACGTCGAACAAAATTGTGGGTATGTACGCCGCGCCATCCGGCAGTACGCTGTTGATCGACCGCAATTGTCATAAATCGCTGGCGCATCTGTTGATGATGAACGATGTAGTGCCAGTCTGGCTGAAACCGACGCGTAATGCGTTGGGGATTCTTGGTGGGATCCCGCACCGTGAATTTACTCGCGACAGCATCGAAGAGAAAGTCGCTGCCACCACGCAGGCACAATGGCCGGTTCATGCGGTGATTACCAACTCCACCTATGATGGCTTGCTCTACAACACCGACTGGATCAAACAGACGCTGGATGTCCCGTCGATCCACTTCGATTCCGCCTGGGTGCCGTACACCCATTTTCATCCGATCTACCAGGGGAAAAGTGGTATGAGCGGCGAGCGTGTTGCGGGAAAAGTGATCTTCGAAACGCAATCGACCCACAAAATGCTGGCGGCGTTATCGCAGGCTTCGCTGATCCACATTAAAGGCGAGTATGACGAAGAGGCGTTTAACGAAGCCTTTATGATGCATACCACCACCTCGCCCAGTTATCCCATTGTTGCTTCGGTTGAGACGGCGGCGGCGATGCTGCGTGGTAATCCGGGCAAACGGCTGATTAACCGTTCGGTGGAGCGGGCGCTGCATTTTCGCAAAGAGGTCCAGCGGTTGCGGGAAGAGTCTGACGGTTGGTTTTTCGATATCTGGCAACCGCCGCAGGTGGATGAAGCCGAATGCTGGCCCGTTGCGCCAGGCGAACAGTGGCACGGCTTTAACGATGCGGATGCCGATCATATGTTTCTCGATCCGGTTAAAGTCACTATTTTGACACCGGGGATGGACGAACAGGGCAATATGAGCGAGGAGGGGATCCCGGCGGCGCTGGTGGCAAAATTCCTCGACGAACGTGGGATCGTAGTAGAGAAAACCGGCCCTTATAACCTGCTGTTTCTCTTTAGTATTGGTATCGATAAAACCAAAGCAATGGGATTATTGCGTGGGTTGACAGAATTTAAACGCTCTTACGATCTCAACCTGCGGATCAAAAATATGCTACCCGATCTCTATGCTGAAGATCCCGATTTCTACCGCAATATGCGTATTCAGGATCTGGCGCAAGGGATCCATAAGCTGATTCGTAAACACGATCTTCCCGGTTTGATGTTGTGGGCATTCGATACTTTGCCGGAAATGATCATGACGCCACATCAGGCATGGCAGAGACAGATTAAAGGTGAAGTAGAAACCATTGCGCTGGAACAACTGGTCGGTAGAGTATCGGCAAATATGATCCTGCCTTATCCACCGGGCGTACCGCTGTTGATGCCAGGAGAAATGCTGACCAAAGAGAGCCGCACGGTACTCGATTTTCTACTGATGCTTTGTTCCGTAGGGCAACATTACCCCGGTTTTGAAGCGGATATTCACGGCGCGAAACAGGACGAAGACGGCGTTTACCGCGTACGAGTCCTAAAAATGGCGGGATAACTTGCCAGAGCGGCTTACGGGCGAGTAACGTGCTGTTAACAAATAAAGGAGACGTTATGCTGGGTTTAAAACAGGTTCACCATATTGCGATTATTGCGACGGATTATGCGGTGAGCAAAGCTTTCTACTGCGATATTCTTGGTTTCACGCTGCAAAGCGAAGTCTATCGCGAAGCGCGCGACTCGTGGAAAGGGGATTTGGCGCTTAATGGGCAATATGTGATTGAGCTTTTCTCTTTTCCGTTCCCGCCGGAGCGCCCCAGCCGACCGGAAGCTTGCGGCCTGCGTCATCTGGCTTTTAGCGTTGATGACATCGATGCGGCAGTGGCGCACCTTGAAAGCCATAACGTGAAGTGTGAAGCCATCCGTGTCGATCCATACACGCAAAAACGCTTCACCTTCTTTAACGATCCGGACGGGCTGCCGTTGGAACTGTATGAGCAGTAAGGCTTGTCATCGCCGCATTTGCCCGGTAACGTGCCGGGCATTGCTACTGTAAAATCGCACCATCATGACACTCACGCTCAATAGACAACTTCTCACCTCACGCCAGATTTTGGTCGCCTTTAGCGGCGGGCTTGACTCCACCGTTCTGCTGCATCAGTTGGTGCAGTGGCGGACGGAAAATCCGGGCGTCACTCTGCGCGCTATTCATGTGCATCACGGTTTAAGTGCCAATGCCGATGCCTGGGTTACGCATTGCGAAAACGTCTGCCAACAGTGGCAGGTGCCGCTGGTGGTCGAACGCGTACAACTTGCGCAAGAGGGGCTGGGGATTGAGGCCCAGGCGCGGCAGGCGCGTTATCAGGCATTTGCCCGTACCCTATTGCCCGGCGAAGTGCTGGTCACCGCGCAACATCTCGACGATCAATGTGAAACCTTTCTGCTGGCGCTAAAACGCGGTAGCGGCCCTGCCGGGCTTTCGGCTATGGCGGAAGTTTCGGAGTTTGCCGGAACACGGCTTATCCGCCCGTTGCTTGCCCGCACGCGGGGGGAACTGGCGCAGTGGGCATTGGCGCATGGTTTACGCTGGATTGAAGACGAAAGTAATCAGGACGACTCATACGATCGTAACTTTCTGCGCCTGCGCGTAGTGCCGTTATTGCAGCAGCGTTGGCCGCATTTTGCGGAAGCAACGGCCCGCAGCGCCGCACTTTGTGCTGAACAAGAGAGTCTGTTGGATGAACTGCTGGCGGATGATTTAGCACACTGCCAAACGTCGCAGGGGACGCTGCAGATTGCGCCAATGCTGGCGATGAGTGATGCCCGCCGCGCGGCGATTATCCGTCGCTGGCTGGCAGGGCAGAATGCACCAATGCCTTCCCGCGACGCGCTGGTGCGGATCTGGCAGGAAGTGGCGCTGGCGCGGGAAGATGCCTCCCCCTGTTTACGCTTGGGCGCGTTTGAAATCCGCCGCTATCAGTCGCAACTGTGGTGGATTAAATCCGTCACCGGGCAAAGTGAAACCATTATGCCGTGGCAGACGTGGCTACAACCGCTGGAATTACCGGCGGGGCTGGGAAGCGTACAGCTTACTGCGGGAGGCGATATTCGCCCTCCGCGTGCAGACGAAGCGGTCAGCGTGCGTTTCAAATCGGCAGGATTGCTGCATATTGTCGGGCGCAACGGCGGACGTAAGCTGAAGAAAATCTGGCAAGAGTTAGGCGTGCCGCCGTGGCTACGTGACACCACGCCACTGCTGTTTTATGGCGAAACGCTGATTGCGGCGGCAGGGGTATTTGTGACGCAAGAAGGTGTGGCTGAAGGTGAGAATGGCGTAAGTTTTGTCTGGCAGAAAACGCTTAGTTAAGTGAAAGCCGGATAAGACGCATCAAACGTCGCATCCGGCGAAAGTCAATCAGGACTCGCTCACCACCACCGTACCGATTTCCGGGTGGCTAAAGCTGGTAATTTTATCCAGACGTAGCTCACGGGTTTCGCCAGCGGCCTCGACGACCAGATACTCCACATTTTTGCGGGAGACTAAATCGCTGGCTTTTGCCTGCAATTTTTCGCCATCTTTCAGCTCAAGTGTCAGCATTAAATGATGCTGGCAGGCGAGCTCAAGATTATCGTAATCATCACAATTGATTGGTTGATACGTATCATTCATTGACATAATCGCTCACCAGTAAGTTTGCCGCAGCGTATGCTGCTTTTTCCCTGACAGCCTCAGAAAGGGCGTCGTCGGCAGCCATTTCATTCAGCACTTTCAAAACGCAGCCCAGCGCGTCCGGAACGTATCCTAAGTCTCCGCTGGCGATTTCCGCGTACCGCTTGCGTATTAACTCACAATATTTTTCCACATGCCCTCCTGTCAGCACACTGACTTAACCGTGGATGCAAGTCTAAGCCTACGAAGATAAACTCTGTTTCGCAAGGTGACTATACCACACTCATTTCTGCAATATCAGCGCCGCAACTGCACGTATTCCGTTACAATGGCCTCCTGATTCGAAAGGAGTTTTCTTATGGCGCTTAAAGCGACAATTTATAAAGCGACGGTTAATGTGGCCGATCTCGACCGCAACCAGTTTCTCGATGCCTCTCTGACGCTGGCGCGCCACCCTTCAGAAACCCAGGAGCGTATGATGCTGCGCCTGCTGGCGTGGCTGAAATATGCTGATGAACGTCTGCAATTTACCCGTGGTTTGTGTGCCGATGATGAGCCGGAAGCGTGGCTGCGTAACGATCACCTGGGCATTGATTTGTGGATTGAGCTGGGGCTGCCGGATGAGCGGCGGATTAAGAAAGCCTGCACCCAGGCCGCAGAAGTGGCGCTGTTTACCTATAATAGTCGGGCGGTGCAAATCTGGTGGCAGCAAAATCAGAGCAAATGTGTGCAGTTTGCCAATCTTTCCGTCTGGTATCTGGACGATGAACAACTGGCGAAAGTAAGCGCCTTTGCCGATCGTACCATGACGCTGCAGGCAACGATTCAGGATGGCGTGATCTGGTTATCGGACGATAAGAATAATCTGGAAGTTAACTTAACCGCCTGGCAACAACCTTCATGATTGTGATTTCCCGACATGTTGCTATTCCCGATGGTGAGCTTGAGATCACCGCCATTCGTGCGCAGGGCGCGGGCGGGCAGCATGTTAATAAGACCTCAACGGCCATTCATCTGCGTTTTGACATTCGGGCGTCCAGCCTGCCAGAGTATTACAAAGAGCGTCTGCTCGCCGCCAGCCATCATTTGATCAGCAGTGATGGCGTGATTGTCATTAAGGCACAGGAATACCGCAGTCAGGAACTGAACCGCGAAGCCGCGCTAGCCCGGCTGGTGGCAGTGATTAAAGATTTAACAACAGAACAAAAAGCCCGACGACCCACGCGGCCCACCCGTGCATCGAAAGAGCGCAGGCTGGCATAGAAAGCACAAAAATCAAGCGTGAAGGCGATGCGCGGCAAAGTACGCAGCGGTCGGGAATAAAAAGAAGGAATAGATGGTGAAAAAAGCGATAGTGACAGCGATGGCTGTAATCAGCCTCTTTACTCTGATGGGATGTAATAACCGGGCCGAAGTCGATACGCTTTCTCCAGCACAGGCTGCCGAACTGAAACCGATGCCGCAAAGTTGGCGCGGCGTGCTGCCGTGTGCTGATTGTGAAGGAATCGAAACCTCTCTGTTCCTCGAAAAAGACGGAACATGGGTGATGAATGAGCGTTATCTCGGTGCTCGTGAAGAACCTTCCTCCTTCGCTTCCTACGGTACATGGGCGCGAACCGCTGACAAGCTGGTATTAACCGACAGCAAAGGTGAAAAGTCATATTATCGGGCGAAAGGCGATGCGCTGGAGATGCTCGATCGTGAAGGCAATCCGATTGAATCGCAGTTCAACTATACGCTGGAACCGGCACAATCCAGTTTGCCTATGACGCCGATGACCCTGCGAGGCATGTATTTTTATATGGCTGATGCGGCGACCTTCACTGATTGCGCGACCGGAAAACGTTTCATGGTAGCGAATAACGCAGAGCTGGAGCGTGGCTACCTGGCTGCGCGCGGTCACAGTGAAAAACCGGTGTTACTGTCAGTAGAAGGTCACTTTACGCTTGAGGCTAATCCGGATACTGGTGCGCCAACCAAAGTATTAGCGCCCGATACGGCGGGTAAATTTTACCCGAATAAGGATTGCAGTAGTTTGGGGCAGTAAACCTGCTTAAGGCAGAAACAAACGCAAAACAGGCCAGAAGGATATATTTCAACATTTTGAATTTGCACGTTTTTTGTAGGCCGGATAAGGCGTTTACGCCGCATCCGGCAATGGTGCTCAACGCCTGATGCGACGCTGGCGCGTCTTATCATGCCTACAACCCCCCTCATACCTTAAGGCGGATAAGGCATTTACTTTATCACCGGGTCAAACCAACAAAGCGACCCGCCTTGATATAAATCCCTGGCTTCAGGTGCCCAACATACTGTAACTGCGTTTCTGGCTTAAACGCAGAGACATCACCAATACGCATATGCATCAGATCGGCAGGGCTAATCCAGCCCGATTGCGCCAGTGTAAGTGGATGTCCGGCTTTGGCAAATGCATCAGTGACAAATTCCGAACAAAACCACGACTTTTTGTCTCCTTCGCCCACACTGCTTAACTGCGCTTTCGCCAGGCCGCTGACGCACTGTTGGCGAAAATCCTCGGAGAACGGATTCAGTGAGCACATCTGGCGAGTCACCATAAAGGGAATAAATTCGACAATGCCGCGATAGTTATAACCGCTATCTTTGATTTTATTGGCAAACGCGGTGATATCTGTGGCTTGTTGCGGGGTAAGATCCGGGACTCGTAAGACGAAAAGCTTATCACTATGCTTCATCGCTTTTTTAAGGGAAACAATATGGACGCCAGCGCCTGTCGCTTCTGCAACGTTATTATCACCCAGAAAGATTGCAATGTGACTCACAGAGGAAGTGCTGAAGACGCGGATTCCAAATGAGGTTACCCCAAGGCTTGAGGAGAACAGCAAATCGCCGGGTTTGAGATCAGGTGCCGTTATTTCTTTTATTGATTGTTCGGTGAAAGAGCTTTGATGCTGGAATTTGACAGCCCATGTTTTTGCCTCGGCATCTACTGCTGTGGCTGATGGGTCTGGCTGGCTGATATCAACGGTACAAGCCGAAAGTAAAAGAAAGCTGGGGAGAAGCAGGCGGCAGTACGCCTTTGGTTTATCCATTTTATACAATCCATGTAAAAAAGGGCCCTGAAATTCAGGCCCCTTTCTGGCATCAGCCTTTAATCTGTTTCACCAGATATTCGACGATGTCACCAGTCTTAATTAACTGTTTCTCGCCGTTGCGACGATATTTATATTCGATATCGTCGTTGTCGAGGTTACGGTCGCCCAGCACAATAGTGTGCGGAATACCGATCAGTTCCATATCAGCAAACATCACGCCCGGACGCTCTTTGCGGTCATCCAGCAGCACTTCGATACCTTGTGCACGCAGTTCGCTGTACAGTTTCTCAGCAAGCTCTTGTACGCGGAAGGATTTGTGCATGTTCATCGGCAGAATCGCCACCTGGAACGGCGCGATAGCGTCAGGCCATACGATGCCGCGTTCGTCGTAGTTCTGCTCAATCGCCGCAGCTACCACACGCGTTACCCCGATACCGTAGCAACCCATCGTCAGGATTTGGTTACGGCCATCTTCACCCTGTACGGAGGCTTTCAGTGCTTCGGAGTACTTGGTACCCAGCTGGAAGATGTGACCAACTTCGATACCACGTTTGATCAGCAGCGTACCCTGGCCATCCGGGCTTGGATCGCCAGCCACCACGTTACGGATATCTGCAACTTCCGGGGTAGCGACATCGCGATCCCAGTTGATACCGAAGTAGTGTTTACCATCGATGTTAGCACCAGCAGCGAAATCACTCATCGCCGCAACGGTACGGTCAATCACCACCGGAATCGGCATGTTTACCGGACCCAGTGAACCCGGACCGGCTTTAACCACAGCACGAATTTCTTCTTCGGTCGCGAAAGTCAGCGGGCTTGCAACCTGCGGCAGTTTTTCTGCTTTAACTTCGTTCAGCTCGTGATCACCGCGCACCAGCAGCGCAACCAGCGGGAAGCTGCTGCCTTCAACCGCTTTAACCAGCAGAGTCTTAACCGTTTTCTCAATCGGCAGATTGAACTGTTCAACCAGTTCCGCGATGGTTTTCGCGTTCGGCGTATCAACCAGCGTCATTTCCTGGGTAGCAGCAGCGCGCGGTTCTTTCGGCGCGATAGCTTCTGCCAGTTCAATGTTCGCTGCATAGTCAGAGGTGTCGGAGAAGACCACATCGTCTTCACCGCTCTGCGCCAGCACCTGGAATTCGTGAGAGGCGCTGCCGCCGATAGAACCGGTGTCGGCTTGCACGGCGCGGAAATCCAGCCCCATGCGGCTGAAGATTTTGCTGTAGGCCGCATACATTGCATCGTAGGTTTCCTGCAGGGATTCCTGAGAAGTATGGAAAGAGTAAGCATCTTTCATCAGGAATTCGCGGGAACGCATGACGCCGAAACGCGGACGCACTTCGTCGCGGAACTTGGTCTGGATCTGATAGAAGTTCAGCGGCAGCTGTTTGTAAGAGCTAAGCTCGTTACGAATCAGGTCAGTGATAACTTCTTCATGAGTTGGGCCGAGTACGAACGGACGCTCGCCACGGTCAACAAAACGCAGCAGTTCCGGACCGTACTGTTCCCAACGACCACTCTCTTGCCACAAATCGGCTGGCTGAACCACCGGCATCGACACCTCGATTGCACCGGCGTTGTTCATCTCTTCACGCACGATGTTTTCGACTTTTTTCAGAACGCGCACGCCGGTCGGCAGCCAGGTATATAACCCGGAGGCCAGCTTGCGGATCATCCCGGCGCGCAGCATCAGCTGATGGCTGATCACCTCGGCGTCGGCAGGTGTCTCCTTGAGAGTGGAGAGCAGGTATTGGCTAGTACGCATGTTGTTACGGTTCCAGTTGGAAGGTAGAACAGGCTCAAGGCGAGCCTGGGACAAAAAAAGTGATTTAGTTTACCAGTGCAAAAGAAATGTCAAAAGAGAAGGGCGTGAATTTAACGCGGTTCCAGCGCAAAGACTTCAAAACCTGCGTCGGTGACGCGCCAGCGAACGTTAAAATCATGTAGCCAGACGGCATAGGTTTTGCCCGTTTCCTCACCTTTATGATAGGCCGGGCGCGGGTCCTGCGCCAGTACTTCGCGGATAAACAGCGTTAACTGCGGATAACGCTTCTCCAGCGTCAAAAGCTGCTTTTCGACCTCTGCGGTAAAACTCACCGCCATCTCTGCAGCTGGCGCACTTTGCGCATAGCTGGCACTGGCATCGGGAAGCGATTCGGCAAAGGGGAGATACGGTTTGATATCCACTACCGGCGTACCATCGACCAGATCCAGACTGCCGAGCTTCAGAATCACGCTGTCTTTATGGCAAACAACCTCTTTCAGCTCTACCAGCGACATACCAATTGGGTTAGGGCGGAAAGTAGAGCGTGTTGCGAAAACCCCCATTCTGGCGTTACCGCCGAGGCGCGGTGGACGCACAGTCGGACGCCAGCCGCCTTCCATCGTTTGATGAAAGACGAAAAGGATCCATAAATGGCTGAACGCTTCCAGGCCGCGAACGGCGTCGGCCTGGTTGTAGGGAGCAATGAGATGCAGTTCGCCGTTGGCGCTTTTTACCAGACCTGGCTGGCGCGGAACGGCGAATTTTTCTTTATAGGGCGAGCGAATAACGCCTATTTGCTCGAACTGGAAACTGCTCATTTCGCCGTAATGTTAAGCGCAGAGCCGATACATACAGCCTGACGATAGCAGCCTGGCGTACCGCTGGTGACTTCGCAGCTATGCAGTAATACCGCATTGGCTTTCATTTTAGAGGCGTTGATTTGCATCCGCTTACGCGCGGTTGGAATGCTCGGCGGAGAGTCCTGATTAGAGGCCTGGCAAGAGTCGCCACTGACTTCACCGAGATCGCGGAACGGTTTGCCGACTAATTCTTCTGCATTGGTATAAATTCGGACCGGCGTGGCGCGCGGCGCTTTCGGTTTTGCAGGCTCCGCTTTCGGCTGGGGTGCAGTGCTTTGAACGGGTTCGACAGGGGATCTGCTTAACATGGAACAGCCGCTTAGCATGAGTGCTACTAAACAGATCGGTAAAGCACGCATAGTATTTCCTCAATGTATGATCAAAACGTCAATATTGAATCAGGAGCTTGTAAAAATGACAAGACGGGCAAGTGCCCATCCTGAATGATATTACAAATTGTGGAAACAGCCTAAAAATTACCAGCCTTTAACAGCGCCGCCGTTAAACACTTTGTTTGCTGCTTCGTAAACTTCATCAGACTGATAAGCCTGGACGAATTTCTTCACGTTCTCGGCGTCTTTGTTATCTTCACGCGTTACGATCAGGTTTACGTACGGGGAGTCTTTATCTTCGACAAAGATACCGTCTTTCGCTGGAGTCAGGCCAATCTGGCTGGCATAGGTGGTATTGATAACTGCCAGAGCGATTTGCGCGTCGTCCAGAGATCGAGGCAGCTGCGGTGCTTCCAGCTCAACAATTTTCAGATTTTTTGGGTTCTCAACAACATCAAGTACGGTCGGCAGCAGGCCAACGCCATCTTTCAGTTTGATCAAGCCCACTTTTTGCAGCAGCAGCAGTGAACGACCAAGGTTAGTTGGATCGTTTGGCACGGCAACCTGCGAACCATCCTGCAGTTCATCCAGTGATTTGATTTTCTTGGAGTAACCAGCAATCGGATAAACAAAAGTGTTGCCTACTGCGACCAGTTTGTAGCCACGATCTTTCAGTTGCTGATCAAGGTACGGTTTATGCTGGAAGGCGTTGGCGTCGATATCGCCTTTGCTCAATGCTTCGTTTGGCAGAACATAGTCGTTGAAGGTTACCAGCTCAACGTCCAGGCCATATTTGTCTTTCGCAACTTTCTGCGCGACTTCTGCAACCTGCTGTTCGGCACCAACAATCACGCCGACTTTAATGTGGTTTGGATCTTTTTCATCCTGACCGCAGCCTACCAGTGCCAGTGATCCAATCAGGGCTCCCACTGCCGCAAAGGTTTTGAATTTGAACGCCATACCTTATTCCTTCTTCAATTATTTATGTTGTGTTGAACGTTACTTGCGAGTGACAGCCCGGACGATGCGGTCGCCTGCGAACTGAATTAAATAAACCAGAATGACCAGCAATACCAGTACCGTATTCATCACCGTCGCGTTATAGCCGATGTAGCCATACTGATAGCCAATCTGACCTAAACCACCGGCACCGACAGCACCACCCATCGCGGAATAACCGACCAGGGTAATCAGGGTGATAGTTGCCGCATTCACCAGACCCGGCAATGCTTCCGGTAACAGCACTTTACGGACGATCTGCATCGGCGTGGCACCCATTGCACGGGAAGCTTCAATTAACCCGGTTGGGATCTCCAGCAGAGCGTTCTCGACCATACGGGCAATAAACGGTGCTGCACCAACGGTTAACGGAACAATCGCTGCCTGCAAACCAATCGATGTACCAACAATAACGCGGGTAAACGGAATCATCCATACCAGCAAGATAATGAACGGGATAGAACGGAAAATGTTCACAATCGCAGAAACGGTACGATACAGCTTCGCGTTAGCAATAATTTGCCCCGGACGCGTGACATAAAGCAGAACGCCAACCGGCAGACCAACCACAAAGCCAAAAAAACCGGATACGAAGGTCATTGCCAGCGTTTCCCATACGCCACGAACCAGCAGCCACATCATCGGCTCAGACATAACCCAGTACCTCTACTTTTACATGGTGTTCCTGCAGCCAGGCAATGGCGGCTTGCGTATCTTGTTGTGTGCCGTGCATTTCAGTCAGCATGATGCCGAACTTAACGCCACCGGCGTAGTCCATCTGCGCGCTAATAATGTTGTTGTTGACGTTGAAACGACGCGCGGTTTCAGAAAGCAGTGGGGCATCGACCGATTGACCGGTAAACTCCAGACGCAGCATCGGCACGCAGTCAGTAAATGGCTCCGCTTGCAGACGTTCCTGGTAATCTTCCGGGATATCCAGATGCAGGGTCGACTGAATAAACTTCTGCGCCAGCGGCGTTTTCGGATGCGAGAACACTTCACTTACCGTGTCCTGCTCGATCAGTTCGCCATTGCTGATGACCGCCACGCAATCACAAATACGCTTCACAACGTCCATTTCGTGGGTGATCAACAGAATCGTCAAACCCAGACGGCGGTTAATGTCTTTCAGCAGTTCGAGAATAGAACGTGTCGTTGCCGGGTCCAGCGCGCTGGTGGCTTCATCACACAGCAATACTTTGGGATTGCTGGCTAATGCACGGGCAATCGCCACACGTTGTTTCTGCCCACCGGAAAGATTCGACGGGTAGCTATCATGCTTATCGCCAAGACCAACCAATGACAGCAATTCCGTCACGCGACGTTTGATCTCGTCTTTCGGTGTGTTGTCCAGCTCCAGCGGCAGAGCCACGTTGCCAAAAACAGTACGCGAAGAGAGCAGGTTAAAATGCTGGAAAATCATACCAATCTGGCGGCGAGCTTTGGTCAACTCGGATTCTGACAGCGTGGTCAGTTCCTGGCCATCGACCAGCACGCTACCCTCGGTTGGGCGCTCCAGCAGGTTTACACAACGTATAAGCGTACTCTTACCCGCGCCTGAGGCACCGATAACGCCATAAATTTGTCCAGCTGGCACATGCAGGCTGACGTTGTTCAACGCCTGGATGGTGCGGGTGCCCTGGTGGAACACTTTGGTGATATTCGAAAGTTTTATCATTGATTATTTATTATCGTCATTAAGTTAGTCGTGGCATCTCGAATGCCTGAAACGGGCAACGCCGTCAATGAAATGGATGTTAAGGCATCCAGACGTCTAAATCAATCAGGTTTATGCGAAGAGCACTTTCTTGCAGGTCGAAACATGCGATACTAGCGTCACATGCCTTATTAAGGAGCTATAAAAGGTGGCAAAGAGCGTACCCGCAATTTTTCTTGACCGTGATGGCACCATTAATGTCGATCACGGCTATGTCCATGAGATCGACAACTTTGAATTTATCGACGGTGTTATTGACGCCATGCGCGAGCTAAAAAAAATGGGCTTTGTGCTGGTGGTAGTAACCAACCAGTCTGGCATTGCTCGCGGTAAATTTACCGAAGCACAGTTTGAAACGCTGACCGAGTGGATGGACTGGTCGCTGGCGGACCGAGATGTCGATCTGGATGGTATCTATTATTGCCCGCATCATCCGCAGGGTAGTGTTGAAGAGTTTCGCCAGGTCTGCGACTGCCGTAAACCACATCCGGGGATGCTTTTGTCAGCACGCGATTATTTGCATATTGATATGGCCGCTTCTTATATGGTGGGCGATAAATTAGAAGATATGCAGGCAGCGGCTGCGGCGAACGTGGGAACAAAAGTGCTGGTGCGTACGGGTAAACCTATTACGCCTGAAGCAGAAAACGCGGCGGATTGGGTGTTAAATAGCCTGGCAGACCTGCCGCAAGCGATAAAAAAGCAGCAAAAACCGGCATAATGATTAAAAGATGAGCGATTGAAATAAAAATGCATTTTTCCACTTGTCTTCCTGAGACGACTCCCTATAATGCGCCTCCATCGACACGGCGGATGTGAATCACTTCACACAAACAGCCGGTTCGGTTGAAGAGAAAAATCCTGAAATTCAGGGTTGACTCTGAAAGAGGAAAGCGTAATATACGCCACCTCGCGACAGTGCGCTAAAGCGCGTTGCAACTGCTCTTTAACAATTTATCAGACAATCTGTGTGGGCGCTCGAAGATACGGATTCTTAACGTCGCAAGACGAAAAATGAATACCAAGTCTCAAGAGTGAACACGTAATTCATTACGAAGTTTAATTCTTTGAGCATC
>NZ_MECT01000021.1:0-12643 GCF_001722145.1 Shigella sp. FC1544 | reverse complement strand
GAGCAGGTACCGGCATCCACGTTACAGACGGTCCCGGCAAAAGTGCCTGACCTGACCCCTATTAGCGGTTACCAGCGCCCCACCAGACCCGGTGACATCCCCCCCCGGATCATGGACGACTGGGGGCAGTAATCATGCCGGGTCTGGCTGGCTAACACCCCATTATAAGGGGTACGAATAAAGTAACGGGGCAGTCTATTTTACAGCGGCATATTGCCTCGTTCTCGCATCATGGTTTGCCTCAAGGCAGTGACGACGCGCTACGGTATATTGCGGAACATGACGATGCGCTGGCGTTTGCGTGTATTAATCGCCAGATGATCGCTTTGCGCATAATGCAACAAGTTAAGGCCACGGGAAGTCCGGTTCTGGATGTGGCGCATAACTTTGTTAGCGCGTGTCAAATCGGCGATCAACAGGGCTGGTTGCATCGTAAAGGTGCCACGCCGGATGACAACGGTCTGGTGATTATTCCCGGTTCACGTGGTGATTACTCCTGGATTGTACAGCCTGTTGCGAACGAAAAAACGCTCCACTCGCTGGCGCATGGGGCAGGGCGTAAATGGGGGCGCACCGAGTGTAAATGGCGTCTGGCAGCGAAATACACGGTGACGCAACTCTCGCGGACTGAACTTGGCAGTCGGATAATTTGTCGCGATAAACAACTCATCTTTGAAGAAGCGCCACAAGCCTATAAATCGGCTGAAAGCGTGGTGCAATGTCTGGTGCAGGCCGGTTTAATTATTCCTGTCGCGCGGCTGCGTCCGGTGCTAACGCTCAAAAGCAGTGGAGGGAAAAAAGGATGATCTTGCTACAACTCTCCTCAGCGCAGGGGCCGGAAGAATGTTGTCTCGCAGTGAAAAAGGCGCTGGACAGGCTAATTAAAGAAGCTGCCCGACAAGACGTCGCGGTAACGGTGTTGGAAACAGAAACGGGCCGCTACTCTGACACGCTGCGTTCAGCTCTGGTTTCTCTGGATGGCGATAACGCATGGGCATTAAGCGAAAGCTGGTGTGGCACTATTCAGTGGATTTGTCCGAGTCCGTATCGGCCTCATCATGGGCGCAAAAACTGGTTTCTGGGCATTGGGCGTTTTACCGCTGATGAGCAGGAGCAATCCGATGCGATCCGGTATGAGACGCTGCGTTCGTCGGGGCCGGGCGGTCAACATGTCAATAAAACCGACTCGGCGGTACGCGCCACGCATTTGGCATCCGGTATTAGCGTGAAGGTTCAGTCAGAGCGTAGTCAGCATGCTAACAAGCGGCTGGCACGATTGCTGATTGCCTGGAAGCTGGAGCAGCAGCAACAGGAAAATAGCGCGGTGCTGAAATCGCAGCGGCGAATGTTCCATCACCAGATTGAACGTGGCAACCCGAGACGGACATTTACAGGGATGGCTTTTATCGAAGGATAATGAAGGATGAAACTGCCGGAAGGCGATTAAACGCCATCCGGCAGCAAATCAAATAATTACTTCGCCGGAATTTCTTTCAGCAGTTCAGTCAGCAGTGTCCAGTAATGACCTACGCTTTCGATGTGAACTTGCTCATCCGGAGAGTGTGGACCGGTGATAGTTGGCCCGATAGAAACCATGTCCATTTCCGGATACGGTTTTTTGAACAGACCACATTCCAGGCCCGCGTGGATAATCTGGATGTTCGGCGTCTTGTTGAACAGGCGCTGATAGGTTTCACGTACCAGATGCATCACCGGAGAATTAGCGTCCGGCTGCCAGCCAGGATATGCGCCTTTCGCTTCGGTTTTCGCGCCAGCCAGTTTACCCAGCGAATCCAGCATGCTCACCACGTAGTCTTTACCGCTGTCGATCAGTGAACGGATCAGGCAGTGAATTTCTACGTTATTGTCAGTCATGGTCACCACACCGACGTTCAGGGAGGTTTCAACCACACCTTTGGCTACATCGGAGTTGCGGATCACACCGTTCGGGGTGGCGTTCAGCAGACGAATAAAGGTATCGCGAGATTTCGCAATCAGGGCAGCTTTATCGTTCGCTACAGAGTCCAGCAACAAGGCCAGATTTTTCTCTTTCTCTGCCAGCTCGTTTTTCAGGATCTCCTGATAGGTATTCACCAGAGATTTCAGTGCGTCGACTTTATCAGCTGCGACAGCAATGGTCGCAAAGGCTTCACGCGGGATGGCGTTACGCAGTGTGCCGCCGTTGAAATCGATAAGGCGCAGGTCCAGTTCTTCTGCATGACCCGCCAGGAAGCGCACCAGCAGTTTGTTGGCATTACCCAGGCCAACGTGGATTTCACCGCCGGAGTGACCGCCTTTCAGACCTTTTAAGGTTAACTTGAAGGTTTCAAAACCAGCTGGAACCGCTTCACGATCTAAATGCAGGTTGGAGGTGAAGTCGATACCCCCCGCACAACCCATGTAGATTTCACCTTCTTCTTCGGAGTCGGTGTTAATCAGAATATCAGCCTGCAACCAGTTGCTCTGTAAGCCAAAAGCACCGTCCATACCGGCTTCTTCGGTCATGGTCAGCAGCACTTCCAGCGGACCGTGAACCACGTTTTCGTCAGCCAGAACCGCCAGTGCAGAGGCCATACCAATGCCGTTATCCGCACCCAGCGTGGTGCCGCGCGCTTTAACCCATTCGCCATCAATATAAGGCTGGATAGGATCTTTCGTGAAGTCATGCACGGTGTCGTTATTTTTCTGCGGCACCATATCGAGGTGGGCCTGTAAGACGACCGGTTTACGATTTTCCATACCTGCGGTAGCAGGTTTACGAATCAGGATATTACCTACCTGATCGCGTTCGACATGGAAACCTTTCTCTTTTGCCCAACCAACAATGTATTCAGCGAGTTGCTCTTCATGATAGGACGGGTGAGGAATAGAACAGATTTTGGCAAAAATATCCCACAGCGGCTGTGGAGATAATTGAGACAGTTCAGACACGTTAAGTCTCCTTGTCGATCACCCGCAAAACAGTATTGCAGGTCACAGGGTTAGCAGAAAATGTTGTCAACACAAGACAGGCTTGCGAGATATGTTTGAGAATACCACTTTATCCCGCGTCAGGGAGAGGCAGTGCGTAAAAAGACGCGGACTCATGTGAAATACTGGTTTTTAGTGCGCCAGATCTCTATAATCTCGCGCAACCTATTTTCCCCTCGAACACTTTTTAAGCCGTAGATAAACAGGCTGGGACACTTCACATGAGCGAAAAATACATCGTCACCTGGGACATGTTGCAGATCCATGCACGTAAACTCGCAAGCCGACTGATGCCTTCTGAACAATGGAAAGGCATTATTGCCGTAAGCCGTGGCGGTCTGGTACCGGGTGCGTTACTGGCGCGTGAACTGGGTATTCGTCATGTCGATACCGTTTGTATTTCCAGCTACGATCACGACAACCAGCGAGAGCTTAAAGTGCTGAAACGCGCAGAAGGCGATGGCGAAGGCTTCATAGTTATTGATGACCTGGTGGATACCGGTGGTACTGCTGTTGCGATTCGTGAAATGTATCCAAAAGCGCACTTTGTCACCATCTTCGCAAAACCGGCTGGTCGTCCGCTGGTTGATGACTATGTTGTTGATATTCCGCAAGATACCTGGATCGAACAGCCGTGGGATATGGGCGTCGTATTCGTCCCGCCAATCTCCGGTCGCTAATCTTTTCAACGCCTGGCACTGCCGGGCGTTGTTCTTTTTAACTTCAGGCAGGTTACAATAGTTTCCAGTAAGTATTCTGGAGGCTGCATCCATGACACAGGCAAACCTGAGCGAAACCCTGTTCAAACCCCGTTTTAAACATCCTGAAACCTCGACGCTAGTCCGCCGCTTTAATCACGGCGCACAACCGCCTGTGCAGTCGGCTCTTGATGGTAAAACCATCCCTCACTGGTATCGCATGATTAACCGTCTGATGTGGATCTGGCGCGGTATTGACCCACGTGAAATCCTCGACGTCCAGGCACGTATTGTGATGAGCGATGCTGAACGTACCGACGATGATTTATACGATACTGTGATTGGCTACCGTGGTGGCAACTGGATTTATGAGTGGGCCACCCAGGCGATGGTGTGGCAACAAAAAGCCTGTGCGGAAGAAGATCCGCAACTCAGTGGTCGACACTGGCTGCATGCGGCTACGTTGTACAACATTGCCGCCTATCCTCATCTGAAAGGAGATGACCTGGCCGAGCAAGCGCAGGCTTTATCAAACCGCGCCTATGAAGAGGCCGCCCAGCGTCTGCCGGGCACGATGCGGCAGATGGAGTTTACCGTACCCGGCGGTGCGCCCATCACCGGCTTTTTGCATATGCCGAAAGGCGATGGCCCGTTCCCGACAGTATTAATGTGTGGTGGTCTGGATGCGATGCAGACGGACTATTACAGCCTGTATGAACGTTATTTTGCGCCGCGCGGCATTGTGATGCTGACTATTGATATGCCGTCGGTGGGCTTTTCTTCAAAATGGAAGCTCACCCAGGACTCCAGCCTGTTGCATCAGCACGTCTTAAAGGCGCTGCCTAACGTACCGTGGGTGGATCACACTCGCGTCGCTGCCTTTGGTTTCCGTTTCGGCGCTAACGTTGCCGTGCGTCTGGCATATCTTGAATCGCCGCGTCTGAAAGCGGTTGCCTGTCTTGGTCCGGTAGTTCATACCCTGTTGAGTGATTTTAAGTGCCAGCAACAGGTGCCGGAAATGTATCTTGACGTTCTGGCGAGTCGTTTGGGGATGCATGATGCTTCCGACGAAGCGTTACGCGTGGAGCTGAATCGCTATTCATTAAAAGTGCAAGGATTGCTGGGACGTCGCTGCCCAACGCCAATGTTATCAGGCTACTGGAAGAACGATCCGTTCAGCCCGGAAGAGGACTCACGCTTAATCACCTCATCATCTGCTGACGGTAAATTATTAGAGATCCCATTTAACCCGGTGTATCGGAATTTTGACAAAGGTCTTCAGGAAATCACCGGCTGGATCGAAAAACGCTTGTGTTAAAAATTTGCTAAATTTTGCCAATTTGGTAAAACAGTTGCATCACAACAGGAGATAGCAATGACGTTACCGAGTGGACACCCGAAGAGCAGATTGATCAAAAAATTTACCGCACTAGGCCCGTATATTCGTGAAGGTAAGTGCGAAGATAATCGATTCTTTTTCGATTGTCTGGCTGTATGCGTCAACGTGAAACCGGCACTGGAAGTGCGTGAATTCTGGGGCTGGTGGATGGAGCTGGAAGCGCAGGAATCCCGTTTTACCTACAGCTACCAGTTTGGTCTGTTCGATAAAGCAGGCGACTGGAAGAGTGTTCCGGTAAAAGATACTGAAGTGGTTGAACGACTGGAGCACACCCTGCGTGAGTTTCACGAGAAGCTGCGTGAACTGCTGACGACGCTGAATCTGAAGCTGGAACCGGCGGATGATTTTCGTGACGAGCCGGTGAAGTTAACGGCGTGAGTGAAATGTGCCGGATGCATCACATCCGGCAATATCTATTAAAACTGATACGTCATCCCAATCGCGACAATATCATCATTATTAATATTCAATTTGTTATCGCTATCCAGTTGGTTGATTTTATAATCAACAAATGCTGACATATTTTTGTTGAAATAATACGTAGCACCGACGTCGATATAATTAACCAGATCTTCACCACCGATGCCCTCAATATCTTTCCCTTTCGATAAGACATAACCCAGCGATGGACGCAGACCAAAGTCAAACTGGTATTGAGCGACCGCTTCAAAGTTCTGTGTCTTATTGGCAAAGCCGCCAGTTATTGGCGTCATTTTGCGAGTTTCAGAATAGAAAGTTGCCAGATAAATATTATTGGCATCGTATTTCAGACCTGTTGCCCATGCTTCTGCACGCTTGCCTGTGCCACGGCTTTGCAGGTTCTGCTCGTTGGTGCGATCTGAGTTGGTATAGGCCCCACTAATGGCGAAATCGCTGCCGCCAAAGTCATATGTCAATGACGTGCCGAAGCCATCGCCGTTTTGCTTTTTAACGTCGCGGTTTTCGTTTTTCCCTTGATATTGCAGGGTTAAGTTCAGGCCATCGATAACGCCGAAGAAGTCGGTGTTCCGATACGTCGCCAGACCGCTGGCGCGTTTGGTCATAAAGTTGCCGGTCTGCGCCGAGGAGTCGCCACCAAATTCCGGGAACATATCGGTCCAGGCTTCCACGTCATACAACGCGCCCAGGTTACGACCATAATCGAAAGAACCCAAATCTTTATATTTCAACCCGGCAAAAGCGAGACGCGTTTTTTGCTGTGCAGTATCACTCTCTGCTTTATTACCGGCAAACTCTGCTTCCCAACGACCATAACCAGTCAGTTGATCGTTAATTTGTGTTTCGCCTTTAAAACCAAAACGGATATAACTCTGGTCGCCATCTTTACTGTCGTTATCACTCATATAATGCATGGCTTTAACTTTGCCATAGACATCCAGTTTATTACCGTCTTTGTTATATATTTCTGCGGCCTGTACGGATGCAGATGCCACAATGCCCATCACCACTAATGCCAGAGTGCTCTTTTTCATTTTCATTCCTGATTTTAATTAACGCGCGAATATTCAGCGGGAGAGCCCCGTTGAAAAAAGGAAAGTTTTTAACCTGAGATTGTTAAAGATATATTACAGATTAATAATATTCTTAAAATGTGGTAATTTATTAAATCTGTAATAAAAGCGTAAACAACTGCCGCTAGGCTTGCTGATCCCGCGCAACAAAACGCCATGCTTTGCTCGCAGATGGTTGGCAACCGACGACAGTCCTGCTAAAACGTTCGTTTGATATCATTTTTCCTAAAATTGAATGGCAGAGAATCATGAGTGACAGCCAGACGCTGGTGGTAAAACTCGGCACCAGTGTGCTAACAGGCGGATCGCGCCGTCTGAACCGTGCCCATATCGTTGAACTTGTTCGCCAGTGCGCGCAGTTACATGCCGCCGGGCATCGGATTGTTATTGTGACGTCGGGCGCGATCGCCGCCGGACGTGAGCACTTGGGTTACCCGGAACTGCCAGCGACTATCGCCTCGAAACAACTGCTGGCAGCGGTAGGGCAGAGTCGACTGATTCAACTGTGGGAACAGCTGTTTTCGATTTATGGCATTCACGTCGGGCAAATGCTGCTGACCCGTGCTGATATGGAAGACCGTGAACGCTTCCTGAACGCCCGCGACACCCTGCGTGCGTTGCTCGATAACAATATCGTTCCGGTAATCAATGAGAACGATGCTGTCGCTACGGCAGAGATTAAAGTCGGCGATAACGATAACCTTTCTGCGCTGGCGGCGATTCTGGCGGGTGCCGATAAACTGTTGCTGCTGACCGATCAAAAAGGTTTGTATACCGCTGACCCGCGCAGCAATCCGCAGGCAGAACTGATTAAAGATGTTTACGGCATTGATGACGCACTGCGCGCGATTGCCGGTGACAGCGTTTCAGGCCTCGGAACTGGCGGCATGAGTACCAAATTGCAGGCCGCTGACGTGGCTTGCCGTGCGGGTATCGACACCATTATTGCCGCGGGCAGCAAGCCGGGCGTTATTGGTGATGTGATGGAAGGCATTTCCGTCGGTACGCTGTTCCATGCCCAGGCGACTCCGCTTGAAAACCGTAAACGCTGGATTTTCGGTGCGCCGCCGGGGGGTGAAATCACGGTAGATGAAGGGGCAACTGCCGCCATTCTGGAACGCGGCAGCTCCCTGTTGCCGAAAGGCATTAAAAGCGTGACTGGCAATTTCTCGCGTGGTGAAGTCATCCGCATTTGCAACCTCGAAGGTCGCGATATCGCCCACGGTGTCAGTCGTTACAACAGCGATGCATTACGCCGTATTGCCGGACACCACTCGCAAGAAATTGATGCAATACTGGGATATGAATACGGCCCGGTTGCCGTTCACCGTGATGACATGATTACCCGTTAAGGAGCTGGCCGATGCTGGAACAAATGGGCATTGCCGCGAAGCAAGCCTCGTATAAATTAGCGCAACTCTCCAGCCGCGAAAAAAATCGCGTGCTGGAAAAAATCGCCGATGAACTGGAAGCACAAAGCGAAATCATCCTCAACGCTAACGCCCAGGATGTTGCTGACGCGCGAGCCAATGGCCTTAGCGAAGCGATGCTTGACCGTCTGGCACTGACGCCCGCACGGCTGAAAGGCATTGCCGACGATGTACGTCAGGTGTGCAACCTCGCCGATCCGGTGGGGCAGGTAATCGATGGCGGCGTACTGGACAGCGGCCTGCGTCTTGAGCGTCGTCGCGTACCGCTGGGGGTTATTGGCGTGATTTATGAAGCGCGCCCGAACGTGACGGTTGATGTCGCTTCGCTGTGCCTGAAAACCGGTAATGCGGTGATCCTGCGCGGTGGCAAAGAAACGTGTCGCACTAACGCTGCAACGGTGGCGGTGATTCAGGACGCCCTGAAATCCTGCGGCTTACCGGCGGGTGCCGTGCAGGCGATTGATAATCCTGACCGTGCGCTGGTCAGTGAAATGCTGCGTATGGATAAATACATCGACATGCTGATCCCGCGTGGTGGCGCTGGTTTGCATAAACTGTGCCGTGAACAGTCGACAATCCCGGTGATCACAGGTGGTATAGGCGTATGCCATATTTACGTTGATGAAAGTGTAGAGATCGCTGAAGCATTAAAAGTGATCGTCAACGCGAAAACTCAGCGTCCGAGCACATGTAATACGGTTGAAACGTTGCTGGTGAATAAAAACATCGCCGATAGCTTCCTGCCCGCATTAAGCAAACAAATGGCGGAAAGCGGCGTGACATTACACGCAGATGCAGCTGCACTGGCGCAGTTGCAGGCAGGCCCTGCGAAGGTGGTTGCTGTTAAAGCCGAAGAGTATGACGATGAGTTTCTGTCATTAGATTTGAACGTCAAAATCGTCAGCGATCTTGACGATGCCATCGCCCATATTCGTGAACACGGCACACAACACTCCGATGCGATCCTGACCTGCGATATGCGCAACGCCCAGCGTTTTGTTAACGAAGTGGATTCGTCCGCTGTTTACGTTAACGTCTCTACGCGTTTCACCGACGGCGGCCAGTTTGGTCTGGGTGCGGAAGTGGCGGTAAGCACACAAAAACTCCACGCGCGTGGCCCAATGGGGCTGGAAGCACTGACCACTTACAAGTGGATCGGCATTGGTGATTACACCATTCGAGCGTAAATAAAACCGGGTGATGTAAAAGTAGCCATTTGATTCACAAGGCCATTGACGCATCGCCCGGTTAGTTTTAACCTTGTCCACCGTGATTCACGTTCGTGAACATGTCCTTTCAGGGCCGATATAGCTCAGTTGGTAGAGCAGCGCATTCGTAATGCGAAGGTCGTAGGTTCGACTCCTATTATCGGCACCATTCAAACATCTCCCCAAGTCTACTAAAGTCTTTCAAAACCCCTTATAATCCGCGTATTAAAGCCCCGTTCGTCTTTTGACGCCTACTAAAGTCCCTCAAAATCTACGGTCAGATGGGGGTACTTATGGGGGTATTTGCTGTTCGGTTTAGTGGAGGTACCCCCAAGTGAAACTCAATGCCCGTCAAATAGACACAGCCAAGCCAAAAGAGAAGGCTTACAAGCTGGCCGATGGTGGCGGTTTGTATCTCTTGGTAAAACCTAATGGAGGTAAATACTGGCGACTTAAATATCGTGTAGCTGGTAAAGAGAAGCTATTGGCACTAGGTGTGTATCCTGAGGTTACTCTAGCCGATGCTCGGGCAAAACGTGAAGATGCGAAAAGAGGTATCGCTGGTGGTATCGATCCGATGGAAGCGAAACGAGAGGAAAAGATTGCCCGGGAAACGCAGTTAAACAACACCTTCAAAGATATTGCCCTTGAGTGGCACAGCAGCAAATTAAAAAAATGGTCTGCTGGTTATGCTTCAGACATCCTCGAAGCCTTCAACAAAGATGTGTTCCCTTACATTGGCAAAAAACCAATCGCCGAAATCAAACCACTTGAACTTCTGAATGTGCTGCGGCGCATCGAGGGGCGCGGTGCTACAGAAAAAGCCAAAAAAGTGAGGCAGCGGTGCGGGGAAGTTTTCCGCTATGCAATAGTCACTGGTCGCGCAGAGTATAACCCTGCACCAGACCTTACTAGCGCGATGCAAGGCCATGAATCTAATCATTACCCTTTCCTTACAGCTAAAGAATTACCTGATTTTTTCAAGGCATTGTCCAGTTACTCAGGAAGCGCATTGGTTGTTATGGCGGCTCGTCTACTGATTATCATCGGCTTGCGGACTGGCGAACTACGTGGCGCATTATGGGATGAAATTGATTTCAACAAGGCTATCTGGGAGATACCCGCTTCACGTATGAAAATGCGGCGGCCTCATATTGTGCCATTGTCTGATCAGGCTCTTTCGCTTATTGGGAAGATTAGAGAAATAACAGGCAATTACCCTCTTATGTTTCCCGGGCGCAATGATCCAAGGAAAACAATGAGTGAGGCCAGCATAAACCAAGTGTTTAAGCGCATTGGCTACGCTGGACGTGTAACTGGTCATGGGTTCCGGCACACTATGAGCACGATTTTGCATGAGCAGGGCTATAACACCGCGTGGATAGAAACGCAGCTCGCTCACGTTGATAAGAACTCAATTCGTGGCACATACAACCATGCGCAATATCTGGATGGAAGGCGGGAGATGCTTCAATGGTATGCCGACTATATGGATGCGCTGGAGAAGGAGGAGAACGTTGTTCATGGTTCGTTTGGGAAACGAGCTTAACTGTATGAATAGACCGTGTTAAGCAATGGTAGTAGACTTATGTAGACGAACAAAGAATAGGCTATGTCTAGGCTGATCCCCGAAAACCCGTACACCCCTACGGGCTGGCATAGCCGTCAGAATTAGGGGCGCGGGGTGGCGTATGGTGAGAGCCAAAAAACAAGATTTAGCATGGTTTGATATTAGTAATTATGAATTTTTAAATGATTTAACCTTGCCGGACTTGATTCAAGAATTAGAGTGGCGCGATTTTTTATTGCGTCATGCAAAAGATGACACTGCTATATTCAAAGAAGAGTACGATATAAAATATGAAAGGATTTTTTCGGGCGATCCTAACCTAACCATTCTCAATGAAGAAGAGGAAGAGGTCGAAGAATTTATTCGCAAAGTAAATGATGAAGCCCCATCATTAAGAAATGAGTACGATGATCTACCCTCATTATCTTCAGCTATGGGGGTTAGTCCAGTAACATTTTCAGAGCTGGCCATGTACTCTTTCTCATCGATAGATCAAGGCTTTTTTAAAAGAGACGAAGAGGATTGCTACCTCAAGGCAAACGCTATGCTTGCGAGTGTTACTGGAAACCTAAGTAATTGTTCCCCTAACATCATACTCGTTTCTATAGATTTAGATGACGCCACTGATGACGAAATTATTACCAGCCTGACTCACCTTCTACCTCTATGGCGAAAAGAGTTAAAAGTACCAGAGAGAGAGCATGTCGCTCAGAAAAGGATTGGATTAAAGACCCTTCAGAAGTTGATATCTAATAGAGTGATACCTATTGTTGATCTGCTGATTTGGGGTGAGAAGTCAGGTAAGGAAGTGAGCAATCCGATGATTTCTGCCTTGGTTTTTAGTGATGATCCGAAAGATACGCAGGCTATTAAGGAATCAATAAAGCCTTTTGCACTTGAATCTATAAGCGAGAGATACACCCGCTTGCTTCAGCTTTATGTAAACAAAGACAGAGAAATGAGCTTGATAAAAATATCTGATTTAATGAGTAGAGATTTATAGCAAGCAAAATCCTACGTAAACGTTTTAAGTAAATTTCGCGATTTCCGCTTTGAATACGCTACTGTGTATTTCAAAGCGGATAATCTTCTCAAAAAAATATTTTATTTTTATCCGCTATCACCCATTCACCGGTTTGTTTAATCTCCTTTCTGTCTACTGATGTCCATTAAAGAAGATGACAGAATATAGGAGTAAACATGTCTCAATCATTTATTCGTCTTTCTGAGGTTCAACGCCGTACTGGTTACAGCAAAGTGTGGATTTATCGGCTCATCAAAGAACAGCGATTCCCTCAATCTGTAAAGATTGGAAGCCGATCAATTGCGTTTATTGAAAGTGAAATTGAAGAATGGATTAATCAGCGCATCGCTGAGTCGCGTGGCGAGGTAGCGTAATGAATAAGAAAAACCGCCCATTACAGGCGGCTAATTCAGATATTCGCGTATCTGATGTTACGCCCCTTACAAAATCCCTTCAAGCACCAAAGCGCACACCGAAAAAGCATCGTGCCAGAGTCTATATGCTGCGTACTGGTATAGAGGGATGGACAGAAAATGACATTCTTCGCTACTGCCGTCTGTCTTCTGGTCGTAACTATGCAACAGAGTTAGAACGCCAGCTTGGAATCACTCTGGAACGTATCGACGAAAAGAATCCTGATGGTATCGGAACACACCTTCGCTACCGTTTCTCCTGCCGTGGTGATGTTCTGAAAGTGATCACTCATATGTAAGGCAGTATGACTTTCCGTGAGACAGATGCTGGCCAACGTGGGATATTTAACGCGGGTTAACATCGTTGTCAGAGCCGCATGGGTGAGCTGTTGCTACACCCCGGTATTTCCACCACGGAGG
>NZ_MECT01000020.1:0-13018 GCF_001722145.1 Shigella sp. FC1544 | reverse complement strand
ACGGTTGTGGCGCACGTCTTCGGTGAACGCACTCTGGCCACACTGGAGCGTCTTCTGAGCCTGCTGTCGGCCTTTGAGGTCGTGGTATGGATGACGGATGGCTGGCCGCTGTATGAATCACGCCTGAAGGGAAAGCTGCACGTTATCAGCAAGCGTTACACTCAGCGCATTGAGCGACATAATCTGAATCTGAGACAACATCTGGCAAGGCTGGGACGGAAGTCACTGTCGTTCTCAAAATCGGTGGAGCTGCATGACAAGGTCATCGGGCATTATCTGAACATAAAACACTATCAGTAAGTTGGAGTCATTACCGGAATTATTACTGGGTTATTTTTATATGCCCTGGGCGCTGCATTATTCTGGCCCGCTGCAGAAATAATGAACTACACCTTATTTTTAGTTGGCCTATTTATTATTGCAGCCGGATTAGGTTGTCTGGAAACTGCCGCAAACCCTTTTGTTACGGTATTAGGGCCGGAAAGCAGTGGTCACTTCCGCTTAAATCTTGCGCAAACATTTAACTCGTTTGGCGCAATTATCGCGGTTGTCTTTGGGCAAAGTCTTATTTTGTCTAACGTGCCACATCAATCGCAAGACGTTCTCGATAAAATGTCTCCAGAGCAATTGAGTGCGTATAAACACAGCCTGGTATTATCGGTACAGACACCTTATATGATCATCGTGGCTATCGTGTTACTGGTCGCCCTGCTGATCATGCTGACGAAATTCCCGGCATTGCAGAGTGATAATCACAGTGACGCCAAACAAGGATCGTTCTCCGCATCGCTTTCTCGCCTGGCGCGTATTCGCCACTGGCGCTGGGCAGTATTAGCGCAATTCTGCTACGTTGGCGCACAAACGGCCTGCTGGAGCTATTTGATTCGCTACGCTGTAGAAGAAATTCCAGGTATGACTGCAGGCTTTGCCGCTAACTATTTAACCGGAACCATGGTGTGCTTCTTTATTGGTCGTTTCACCGGTACCTGGCTCATCAGTCGCTTCGCACCACACAAAGTCCTGGCCGCCTACGCATTAATCGCTATGGCACTGTGCCTGATCTCAGCCTTCGCTGGCGGTCATGTGGGCTTAATAGCCCTGACTTTATGCAGCGCCTTTATGTCGATTCAGTACCCAACAATCTTCTCGCTGGGCATTAAGAATCTCGGCCAGGACACCAAATACGGTTCGTCCTTCATCGTTATGACCATTATTGGCGGCGGTATTGTCACTCCGGTCATGGGTTTTGTCAGTGACGCGGCGGGCAACATCCCCACTGCTGAACTGATCCCCGCACTCTGCTTCACGGTCATCTTTATCTTTGCCCGTTTCCGCTCTCAAACGGCAACTAACTGAACATATTTTCCGAATAAAGTGAGGAATCTGTAATGAAAAAAATCAGCTTACCGAAAATTGGTATCCGCCCGGTTATTGACGGTCGTCGCATGGGTGTTCGTGAGTCGCTTGAAGAACAAACAATGAATATGGCGAAAGCTACGGCCGCACTGCTGACCGAGAAACTGCGCCATGCCTGCGGAGCTGCCGTCGAGTGTGTCATTTCCGATACCTGTATCGCGGGTATGGCTGAAGCCGCTGCTTGCGAAGAAAAATTCAGCAGCCAGAATGTAGGCCTCACCATTACGGTAACGCCTTGCTGGTGCTATGGCAGTGAAACCATCGACATGGATCCAACCCGCCCGAAAGCCATTTGGGGCTTTAACGGCACTGAACGTCCCGGCGCTGTTTACCTGGCAGCGGCTCTGGCAGCTCACAGCCAGAAAGGCATCCCGGCATTCTCCATTTACGGTCATGACGTTCAGGATGCCGATGACACATCGATTCCTGCCGATGTTGAAGAAAAACTGCTGCGCTTTGCCCGCGCCGGTTTGGCCGTCGCCAGCATGAAAGGTAAAAGCTATCTGTCGCTGGGCGGCGTTTCGATGGGTATCGCCGGTTCCATCGTTGATCACAACTTCTTCGAATCCTGGCTGGGAATGAAAGTCCAGGCGGTGGATATGACTGAACTGCGTCGCCGTATCGATCAGAAGATTTACGACGAAGCCGAACTGGAAATGGCACTGGCCTGGGCTGATAAAAACTTCCGCTATGGCGAAGATGAAAATAACAAACAGTATCAACGCAATGCCGAGCAAAGCCGCGCAAAGCCGCGCAGTTCTGCGCGAAAGTTTACTGATGGCGATGTGTATCCGCGACATGATGCAAGGCAACAGCAAACTGGCCGATATTGGTCGCGTGGAAGAATCACTTGGCTACAACGCCATCGCTGCGGGCTTCCAGGGGCAACGTCACTGGACCGATCAATATCCCAATGGTGACACCGCCGAAGCGATCCTCAACAGTTCATTTGACTGGAATGGCGTGCGCGAACCCTTTGTCGTGGCGACCGAAAACGACAGTCTTAACGGCGTGGCAATGCTAATGGGTCACCAGCTCACCGGCACCGCTCAGGTATTTGCCGATGTGCGTACCTACTGGTCACCAGAAGCAATTGAGCGTGTAACGGGGCATAAACTCGATGGACTGGCAGAACACGGCATCATCCATTTGATCAACTCAGGTTCTGCTGCGCTGGACGGTTCCTGTAAACAACGCGACAGCGAAGGTAACCCGACGATGAAGCCGCACTGGGAAATCTCTCAGCAAGAGGCTGACGCTTGCCTCGCCGCTACCGAATGGTGCCCGGCGATCCACGAATACTTCCGCGGCGGCGGTTACTCTTCCCGCTTCCTTACCGAAGGCGGCGTCCCGTTCACCATGACTCGTGTCAACATCATCAAAGGCCTGGGACCGGTACTGCAAATCGCGGAAGGCTGGAGCGTGGAATTGCCGAAGGATGTGCATGACATCCTCAACAAACGCACCAACTCAACCTGGCCAACCACCTGGTTTGCACCGCGCCTCACCGGTAAAGGGCCGTTTACGGATGTGTACTCGGTAATGGCGAACTGGGGCGCTAACCATGGGGTTCTGACCATCGGCCACGTTGGCGCTGACTTTATCACTCTCGCCTCCATGCTGCGTATCCCGGTATGTATGCACAACGTTGAAGAGACCAAAGTGTATCGTCCTTCTGCCTGGGCTGCGCACGGCATGGATATTGAAGTATTGCAGGAGCGATTATGAAACAAGAAGTTATCCTGGTACTCGACTGTGGCGCGACCAATGTCAGGGCCATCGCGGTTAATCGGCAGGGAAAAATTGTTGCCCGCGCCTCAACGCCTAATGCCAGCGATATCGCGATGGAAAACAACACCTGGCACCAGTGGTCTTTAGACGCCATTTTGCAACGCTTTGCTGATTGCTGTCGGCAAATCAATAGTGAACTGACTGAATGCCACATCCGCGGTATCGCCGTCACCACCTTTGGTGTGGATGGCGCTCTGGTAGATAAGCAAGGCAATCTGCTCTATCCGATCATTAGCTGGAAATGTCCGCGAACAGCAGCGGTTATGGACAATATTGAACAGTTGATCTCCGCACAGCGGTTGCAGGCTATTTCTGGCGTCGGAGCCTTTAGTTTCAATACGTTATATAAGTTGGTGTGGTTGAAAGAAAATCATCCACAACTGCTGGAACGCGCGCACGCCTGGTTCTTTATTTCGTCGCTGATTAACCACCGTTTAACCGGCGAATTCACTACTGATATCACGATGGCCGGAACCAGCCAGATGCTGGATATCCAGCAACGCGATTTCAGTCCGCAAATTTTACAAGCCACTGGTATTCCACGCCGACTCTTCCCTCGTCTGGTGGAAGCGGGTGAACAGATTGGTACGCTACAGAACAGCGCCGCAGCAATGCTCGGCTTACCCGTTGGCATACCGGTGATTTCCGCAGGTCACGATACCCAGTTCGCCCTTTTTGGCGCTGGTGCCGACCAAAATGAACCCGTGCTCTCTTCCGGTACATGGGAAATTTTAATGGTCCGTAGCGCCCAGGTTGATACTTCGCTGTTAAGTCAGTACGCCGGTTCCACCTGCGAACTGGATAGCCAGGCAGGGTTGTATAACCCAGGTATGCAATGGCTGGCATCCGGCGTGCTGGAATGGGTGAGAAAACTGTTCTGGACGGCTGAAACACCCTGGCAAATGTTGATTGAAGAAGCTCGTCTGATCGCGCCTAGCGCGGATGGCGTAAAAATGCAGTGTGATTTATTGTCGTGTCAGAACGCTGGCTGGCAAGGAGTGACGCTTAATACCACGCGGGGGCATTTCTATCGCGCGGCGCTGGAAGGGTTAACTGCGCAATTACAGCGCAATCTACAGATGCTGGAAAAAATCGGGCACTTTAAGGCCTCTGAATTATTGTTAGTCGGTGGAGGAAGTCGCAACACATTGTGGAATCAGATTAAAGCCAATATGCTTGATATTCCGGTAAAAGTTCTCGACGACGCCGAAACGACCGTCGCAGGAGCTGCGCTGTTCGGTTGGTATGGCGTAGGGGAATTTAACAGCCCTGAAGAAGCCCGCGCACAGATTCATTATCAGTACCGTTATTTCTACCCGCAAACTGAACCTGAATTTATAGAGGAAGTGTGAAATGCTGAAAACAATTTCGCCGTTAATTTCTCCCGAACTATTGAAAGTGCTGGCAGAGATGGGACATGGAGATTAAATTATTTTTTCCGATGCTCACTTTCCCGCCCATTCGATGGGACCGCAGGTGATCCGCGCTGATGGCCTGTTGGTGAGCGACTTGCTCCAGGCGATTATCCCGTTATTTGAACTGGACAGTTATGCACCGCCGCTGGTGATGATGGCGGCGGTAGAAGGTGACACTCTCGATCCTGAAGTAGAACGACGTTACCGTAATGCGCTTTCACTACAAGCCCCGTGTCCTGACATCATCCGCATCAATCGTTTTGCGTTTTATGAACGGGCGCAAAAAGCCTTTGCGATCGTTATCACAGGCGAACGAGCGAAGTACGGGAATATTCTTTTAAAAAAAGGGGTAACACCGTAATCTCATACCGGTACGCCCGCATGACGCGGGCGGTTATCGAATGATGGGGTGAAAAATATGAAAGCGGCACGCCAGCAAGCGATAGTCGACCTGCTGCTGAACCATACCAGCCTGACCACGGAAGCTCTCTCTGAACAGCTAAAGGTCAGTAAAGAAACCATTCGTCGCGATCTCAATGAATTACAGACGCAGGGTAAAATTCTGCGCAATCATGGACGCGCTAAATATATCCACCGTCAAAATCAAGACAGTGGCGATCCCTTTCACATCAGGCTGAAAAGCCATTATGCGCATAAAGCAGATATCGCGCGCGAGGCGCTCGCGTGGATTGAAGAAGGGATGGTGATAGCCTTAGACGCCAGTTCAACTTGCTGGTATCTGGCACGCCAGTTGCCTGACATCAACATTCAGGTCTTCACCAATAGCCATCCGATTTGCCATGAACTCGGTAAACGCGAACGCATTCAACTGATCAGTTCCGGCGGCACACTTGAGCGCAAATATGGCTGTTACGTCAATCCCTCGCTGATTTCCCAACTTAAATCGCTGGAAATCGATCTGTTTATTTTTTCTTGTGAAGGGATCGATAGCAGCGGCGCACTGTGGGACTCCAATGCGATCAACGCTGATTACAAATCGATGCTATTAAAACGTGCCGCGCAATCGTTGTTATTGATTGATAAAAGTAAATTTAATCGTTCAGGGGAAGCCCGCATCGGGCATCTGGATGAGGTAACGCACATTATTTCTGATGAGCGCCAGGTTGCAACTTCTTTGGTAACAGCCTGACGGAAAGGGTAGCAGGCCGAAGACGACGCCCCGGCCTTGCCTGTTATCGCTCGTCGCGACGACCACCCACCGCAGCCCAGATGCGGCGGACGTGCACCGTCACTTCTTCGCGATCGTGATACAACTGCCGCGCCTGAATCTGAGCATTTATGCCATGTTCATCAAGCTGTGCCTGAATATACGCCAGATTGTGTGATACTTCTTCGTAGCGTTTTTTCATCGGCAGTTTGAGATTGAAAATGGTTTCACGGCACCAGCCATTAACCAGCCACTGCGCCATCAATGCCGCAACTTTAGCCGGTTTTTCAACCATATCGCATACCATCCAGGAGATATTGCTGCGTGTCGGACGGAATTTGAAACCGTCTTCCCGCAGCCACGTCACCTGCCCGGTATCCATCAGACTTTGCGCCATCGGGCCGTTGTCGACGGAATAAACCCACATGTTGCGCTTCACCAGTTGGTAGGTCCAGCCGCCAGGGCAAGCGCCTAAATCCACCGCCCACATCCCGTTCGCCAGGCGTTCATCCCACTCATCCGCAGGAATAAACACATGAAATGCCTCTTCCAGTTTGAGCGTGGAACGACTCGGCGCCTCTGCCGGAAATTTCAGGCGCGGAATGCCCATATAGAACGGCGAATTATTGTTGCTGTATGAGTAACCGGTATAGCAGCAGCCTGGTGCAATAAAGAATACATGCACAACCGGACGCTTCGGCGTTTCATAGTTCGCCAGCACCCCGGCATCGCGCAAGGCAGCGCGTAGCGGAACAGTAAATTTACGGCAGAATTTCAGCAACTCTTTGCTTTCGTTGGTATCGGCAACTTCAACACGCAGTTCACCGCCCTTCTCTACTACGCCCTGTAACATGCCGACAATGGGGGTAATACGATCTTCTGGCGGCAAATGCTGCAGGAGTTCCCCCACCACAAACCACTGGCGGGCAAAAATTAATGAACTGAACGGCAGCTCACGGATTAACTTATCGCCATCATCAGGTTGATAACATTCATAAATGACATAACCCGCATTCTCTTTCACGCGGGCAAAACCGAAAATTTCCCGCTGGCCGGCTTTATCGGTAATTTCTGCGGCGCACTCTTTTTCAAAGCCCGGACGGCACAGCAATACAACCTTATTCATGACTTACGCCCTTGAGCTTTAAACGGATAGCACCAACTAACATTAACGCCCAGCCCGCGAGGAAGCTCACGCCGCCAACCGGAGTGACAAACGCCCACAAACGCAGATGGGACAGCGCCAGGCAATAAAGGCTGCCGCTGAACAACACCGTGCCTAACGCGAGGAAAACGCTACTCCAGTAAAACCAGATACTGATGCGACGCTGCATTGCCACCGCCAGACCTAAGATCGCCAGCGTATGAAACGCCTGGTATTCGAGGCCGGTCTGGATCCAGCCCATCTCAACGGCCCCCATGGTTTTACTTAACACATGCGCGCCAAAAGCGCCCAGAGCCACAAAAATGAAGCCGCTAATGGCGGCGAAAATCAGCATAAAACGGCTGGTCATGGTCGTACCCTACGTAAATTATTGTTCATAACGAAAGCGGAATTTTTCTTGTTCAGCAGCGGCTTTCGCCAGGATCCATTGGCGAAAGGCGGCTATTTTACCCAGTTCTGCCTGGCTGTCATGACAAACCAGATAAAAAGCGTTTTTACTGACCAGAACATCATTAAACGGGCAAACAAGACGTCCGGCCTCGATTTCAGATTGCGCCATCACGTTATTTGCCAGTGCCACTCCCTGCCCGTGGATAGCCGCTTGCAGCACCATGGCGCTATGGCTAAAAATTGGCCCTTGCTGAACGTTGATATGATTTAACCCCAACTGTCGGGTATATGTCTGCCAGTCACGGCGCGAAGCATCATGTAATAACGTATGTTTAGCCAGATCTTCCGGTGTCTTCAAGGGTTTTTCGCCAGTCAGCAGTAGCGGCGAACACACCGGCAATAAATATTCGGCGTACAGTTTTTCCACCCGTAGCCCCGGCCAGTTGCCCCGACCATAAAATATCGCCACATCAACATCATCCGCCAGCTTATCTTCCTGACGATCAACCGCCTGGATTCGAACGTCAATTCCCGGATAAGCTGAATTAAAGCTGGAAAGTCGCGGAACCAACCAATGAATGGCGAAACTGGGGAGTAAACTGACCGTCAACGCCCCCTTGGCGCTACGGGCCTGGAGTTTACGCGTCGCTTCGGTTAATTGCGAAAATATCTCTTTGATATCGAGGAAATAGCTTTGCCCTTCCTCGGTCAGCAGGAGTGAACGATTACGGCGGCGGAACAGTTTTAGCCCCAAAAAATCCTCAAGAGACTTGATTTGATGACTTACTGCGGCCTGGGTCACAAAAAGCTCTTCTGCTGCGCGAGTGAAACTTAAATGGCGTGCTGCGGCATCAAAAACTCGTAAGGCATTTAGCGGTGGTAATCGTTTAGACATGGCTATTAAACTTTGATGTTAAATGAATTTAACAATTAGATCACACTATGTGACCTATTAGTTTTTTTAATCTGAGCCATTATAAATTATCCGTTGAGCTTCTACCAGCAAATACCTATAGTGGCGGCACTTCCTGAGCCGGAACGAAAAGTTTTATCGGAATGCGTGTTCTGGTGAACTTTTGGCTTACGGTTGTGATGTTGTGTTGTTGTGTTTGCAATTGGTCTGCGATTCAGACCATGGTAGCAAAGCTACCTTTTTTCACTTCCTGTACATTTACCCTGTCTGTCCATAGTGATTAATGTAGCACCGCCTAATTGCGGTGCTTTTTTTTACCTTGCGATCGCGAATTACTGATCCAGTTCGACCATCTCTTTCACGTCAGTACGGTTGATCTGCTGTTTGTTGCCATTAGCGTCTTTATACGAAATCATACCGGTATCGTTATCAGTCTGTGGTTTGCCGTCAGAGACGATGGTACGTCCGTCATTGGTGTGCATCACATAGTTCGAACCGGAACAGGCGCTCAGGGCAAAAGTCAGCATACAGGCAGAAATAATTGCGGCAGTCTTTTTCATCATCTTCTCCTTAAAGCGATTAATAAATCTTAATAGTATTGATTAACAGGCTAAAATTAACGCCTAACACTATTCAGCATATGTTACTTACGCGGCTTCGCCAGGATATCCAGATAATTCTGATGGTTAGCACTCTCCTTGTATCAAAGTGAATTTTGCGTCACGATCGGTGCATCAAGCCGAGGAGTACCATGAACGTTTTTAATCCCGCGCAGTTTCGCGCCCAGTTTCCCGCACTACAGGATGCGGGCGTCTATCTCGACAGCGCCGCGACCGCGCTTAAACCTGAAGCCGTGGTTGAAGCCACTCGACAGTTTTACAGCCTGAGCGCCGGAAACGTCCATCGCAGCCAGTTTGCCGAAGCCCAACGCCTGACCGCGCGTTATGAAGCTGCACGAGAGAAAGTGGCGCAATTACTGAATGCACCGGATGATAAAACTATCGTCTGGACGCGCGGCACCACTGAATCCATCAACATGGTGGCACAATGCTATGCGCGTCCGCGTCTGCAACCGGGCGATGAGATTATTGTCAGCGTGGCAGAACACCACGCCAACCTCGTCCCCTGGCTGATGGTCGCCCAACAAACTGGAGCCAAAGTGGTGAAATTGCCGCTTAATGCGCAGCGACTGCCGGATGTCGATTTGTTGCCAGAACTGATTACTCCCCGTAGTCGGATTCTGGCGTTGAGTCAGATGTCGAACGTTACTGGCGGTTGCCCGGATCTGGCGCGAGCGATTACCTTTGCTCATTCAGCAGGGATGGTGGTGATGGTTGATGGTGCTCAGGGGGCGGTGCATTTCCCCGCGGATGTTCAGCAACTGGATATCGATTTCTATGCTTTCTCTGGTCACAAACTGTATGGCCCGACGGGTATCGGCGTGCTGTATGGCAAATCAGAACTGCTGGAAGCGATGTCGCCCTGGCTGGGTGGCGGCAAAATAATTCACGAAGTGAGTTTTGACGGCTTCACGACTCAATCTGCGCCGTGGAAACTGGAAGCAGGAACGCCAAATGTGGCTGGTGTCATAGGATTAAGCGCGGCGCTGGAATGGCTGGCAGATTACGATATCAACCAGGCCGAAAACTGGAGCCATAGCTTAGCAACGCTGGCGGAAGATGCGCTGGCGAAACGTCCAGGCTTTCGTTCATTCCGCTGCCAGGATTCCAGCCTGCTGGCCTTTGATTTTGCTGGCGTTCATCACAGCGATATGGTGACGCTACTGGCGGAGTACGGTATTGCCTTGCGGGCCGGGCAACATTGCGCTCAGCCGCTACTGGCAGAATTAGGCGTAACCGGCACACTGCGCGCCTCTTTTGCGCCATATAATACAAAGAGTGATGTGGATGCGCTGGTGAATGCCGTTGACCGCGCGCTGGAATTATTGGTGGATTAATGACAAACCCGCAATTCGCCGGACATCCGTTCGGCACAACCGTAACCGCAGAAACGTTACGCAATACCTTCGCACCGTTGACGCAATGGGAAGATAAATATCGCCAGTTGATCATGCTGGGGAAACAGCTTCCGGCTTTGCCAGACGAGTTAAAAGCGCAGGCTAAAGAGATTGCCGGATGCGAAAACCGCGTCTGGCTGGGATATACCGTGGCTGAAAACGGTAAAATGCACTTCTTTGGCGACAGCGAAGGGCGCATTGTGCGCGGCCTGTTGGCGGTGTTGTTGACTGCCGTTGAGGGGAAAACCGCCGCCGAATTACAGGCACAGTCGCCGCTGGCATTGTTTGATGAGCTGGGATTGCGTGGGCAGCTTAGCGCCTCACGCAGCCAGGGGTTGAATGCGTTAAGCGAGGCAATTATCGCTGCGGCGAAGCAGGTTTAAGCACAGAACCAGGTCGGATAAGACGTTCGCGTCGCATCCGACCTGATTGTTTAACCCTGACGCGCTGCTTTCGCCATCATCTTCTTCAGCGCATGAGAAACCGCAACAAACCCAAAGGTGGCGGTCACCATCGTTGCCGCGCCAAATCCAGATGCACAATCCATCCGCTTCGGCCCTTCTGCCGTGGCTTTCATCGCACACACCGTACCGTCTGACTGCGGGTACACCAGCGCTTCAGTAGAAAACACGCAATCCACGCCGAGCTTACCTATACTGTTTTTCACTACGCCAAAATCGCTTTTCAGGCGCTCGCGCAACTTCGCCGCCAGCGGGTCCTGAATCGTTTTCGCCAGATCGGTAACCTGAATCTGCGTCGGGTCAATCTGCCCACCCGCGCCACCGGTCGTGACCAGCGGGATTTTATTGCGCCGACAATAAGCAATCAGCGCCGCTTTGGGTCGTACACTATCAATGGCATCAATCACGTACGAATAACCGGCACTCATATATTGCGCTACGTTATCCGGCGTCACGAAATCATCCACCACCGTTACACGGCACTCCGGGTTAATCTGGCGAATGCGCTCCGCCATGACTTCCGCTTTTGCCAGCCCGACGTTATCGCGCAGAGCGTGAATTTGCCGATTGGTATTGGTGACGCACACATCATCCATATCGATAAGCGTGATTGCGCCAATCCCCGTGCGCGCCAGCGCTTCCGCCGCCCAGGAACCGACACCACCGATACCAACCACACAAATATGCGCGTCAGCAAACAGTTGCAACGCTTTTTCACCATACAGACGCGCTGTGCCACCAAAACGCTGACGCCATGCATCACTAATTACCACAGACATAGCACCTCAGAATTAAAAAGGGTGAGGTTATCCCTCACCCTGTCGTATCCGTAAAAACGGTATACAGAATAACACATCAGCCGCTAAAGACGTTACCTGCGCCCGGGGCGGTTTTCAGCACCCAGACACGTCCATAGTGGTTGTACCAACCTGCGCGATGTCCGGCTTCCGGCCCGATCCCTTGATAGATATCGAAGTGTTGGCCTTTGATTGCGCCACCGACATCCAGCGCCACCATCAGACGCAATTCGTACTGACCGTTAAATTTGCCGTTATTATCCAGCAGCGGCACTTCTGCCAGCAAGGTAGTACCTGGCGGAATAATTGAACGATCGGAGGCAACAGAAGCACGGCCAACCAGCGGCACCGCACTTGCCCCTTTCACCGGTGCAAAAGATTGCGGTTTAAAGAAGACGAAAGACGGGTTCTGTTCCAGCAGCTCGCGAACCTCGGCTTCACTGTGTGTTTCGCCCCAATGACGAATCGCCTGCATCGACATATCTTCTTTTTTCACTTCGCCACGGTCGATCAGCACCTTACCAATGCTGCGATAGGCATGACCGTTTTTCCCTGCATAGCTGAAAAAGTTAAGTGGACTGCCATCACCAAAGTCGATATACCCACTACCCTGCACATCCATAATGAAGTTATCCATCAGAGAGTTGCTGTAAGCGAGGATGTATTTATCGCCCAATGCCCCCGCGTAGATCTCCGCACGAGACGGCAGACGACCACGTTTTGGCGGCATACGGTAAATAGGATACTGGAACTCGCCCTGGCGGGTATGGCGCGCCTGAATTACCGGCGTGTAATAGCCTGTAAACTGCACGTTACCATAGTTGTCGGCACCTTCCATCTGCCAGGCATCAATGCCGAACTGGCGCATATTGCGGGTATCACCGCCTGCGCGCAGCCACTCTTGCACCGCGTTATAAACATTACTCTGGTTGCCATACAGACGCGGTGACGAATTACGGATATGGTTAATTTGCTCGGCAAAATCACCGGCGTTAATCGGCGCGCCAACGGCATCTGGCTGGTTCACCAGAGAGAAAGGCTGGGTAAATTTCCCGTCTTTATATTGCTGTCCGCGATCGGTTGATTTGGAAGAGCAGGCGGCAAGCATTGCCACAACCGTGCCCATAAGAAGGTACTTTACCCAACGTCCTTTCATTGTTCTCTTCTTCAGGTTAAAAAATAAGGCGCAACGAAGATAACAAACCGCCGCGTTTAATGAAATGAGCAGCCTCTCCCTGACGCAAATTTTGCACAAAAAATAGGCTTTAGTGGTTTGTTTTTGTTCAAAATCATGCTAAATCCGTGATCGGGGTAAAAAAAAGGTTGCATGAAAACGCGAGCGGAGTATAGTGCGCATCCACGGACGCGGGGTGGAGCAGCCTGGTAGCTCGTCGGGCTCATAACCCGAAGGTCGTCGGTTCAAATCCGGCCCCCGCAACCAATCAAATTTGATGAAATAAAGCAGTACGGTGACGCGGGGTGGAG
>NZ_MECT01000019.1:0-13035 GCF_001722145.1 Shigella sp. FC1544 | reverse complement strand
TGTATGCGCGAGGTTACCGACTGCGGCCTGAGTTTTTTAAGTGACGTAAAACCGTGTTGAGGCCAACGCCCATAATGCGTGCACTGGCGCGACATCCGACGCCATTCATGGCCATATCAATGATTTTCTGGTGCGTACCGGGCTGAGAGGCGGTGTAAGTGAACTGCAGTTGCCATGTTTTACGGCAGTGAGAGCAGAGATAGCGCTGATGTCCGGCAGTGCTTTTGCCGTTACGCACCACCCCGTCAGTAGCTGAACAGGAGGGACAGCTGATAGAAACAGAAGCCACTGGAGCACCTCAAAAACACCATCATACACTAAATCAGTAAGTTGGCAGCATCACCTTAGCGATGATAAAAAATCTCACCGTCGTAGGCTTTAATGATTTTACCGTCGGTGTCGCTGATCAACACGTACGCGCCACCCATATAGGTCCAGTGCGTCCCGGCATCAGGCGCGGGCAGGTTACGTAACTGCCACTGCTTAATGTTGTACTCATCGGTGCGGTACATCTCTGGGACGGTATCGCCTGGTTTGAAATGCTTAAAGTCAGCAATGAAACTGCTTAACTCATACTTAGAAATTCCCGAGGTATTGGTCGAACCCGCGGTGGCTGGTGCGGCCCAGGCGGCACTGGTAACCAGCAAAAGCGCACCCAGCAACATCTTATTTTTAATGGTCATAAACTCTCCACTTTGGGGATCTGTAATATCAGTCGCATATCTTTCCTGCCATACAATATAACTGACAAGCGATATTTTGTTAGTGATCCCATGATTTCGTAAAAAGTGTAAATGAAAGGATGCCCTAAAAGCATCCTTAGCGAGCAGAGAGTCAGCGGAAATAGCTGATTTAAGAATCATCCTGGGCTGAAGATAACATGCAAGCCTAAAGGATTGAGTTATCGCATTATGCCCATGAAGCCATGTACGCCCATATACACACCGACTAAGCCAATCAACAGACTGGAAAAATAGGGGGCGCGTTTAGCGAGAGTGTTAAATCCGCTCCAGCGTTTTGCGACCTGCTGAACGCTGATTGCTGCGCCAACGCCTACGGTGACAAGCGTTAACGCCAGGCCAATGCTGAAACTGACGACCAGTGTTGCGCCCAGTGTCAGGGCTTTCAACTGAATGCATATCAGCGCTTACTGATCACCATCCCGCCAAAGGCAATCAACCAGACCACCGCGGTATGCGAAATGGTTGCTGCCAGTCCGAGCATCACCGCCTGTTTAATGGTGCCTTTGATGGCGATGATAAACGCCGCCATCATCGTTTTTGAGTGCCCTGGTTCCAGGCCATGAAGCGCACCAAGTAAGATGGCGCTGGGGATGAAGAACCAGGCGTTTCCTTGCTGAAGAAGAGTTGTAAATTTGGTCATGATAATAATTCTTAGTATTAATTCGGCAATCTGATTCTACTCCCCCCCAGTACCTGATACTACCCCCCAGTAGATTAATAGTGCTATGATTTTTCATATTCTTGTTAACCAGGTGTTGCCATGTCTCATACAATCCGTGATAAACAGAAACTGAAAGCGCGTGCCAGTAAGATTCAGGGCCAGGTCGTGGCGCTCAAGAAAATGCTCGACGAGCCGCACGAATGCGCTGCAGTTTTACAACAGATTGCTGCTATCCGTGGCGCGGTAAACGGTCTGATGCGGGAAGTGATTAAAGGTCATCTGACGGAACACATCGTTCACCAGGGGGATGAGCTAAAACGTGAAGAAGATCTGGATGTCGTTCTGAAGGTGCTGGATTCATATATCAAATAATTTATTAACGCGATTGTAAAACTGCCGTTTTTCCTCGTTTACAACGCGTGCGCTGGACATTACCATCCTCCTCTGCGATTTATCATCGCAACCAAACGACTCGGGGTGCCCTTCTGCGTGAAGGCTGAGAAATACCCGTATTACCTGATCTGGATAATGCCAGCGTAGGGAAGTCACGGACCACCAGGTCATTGCTTCTTCACGTTATGGCAGGAGCAAACTATGCAAGTCGACCTGCTGAGTTCCGCGCAATCTGCGCACACGTTACACCTTTTTCACCAACATTCCCCTCTTGTGCACTGCATGACCAACGATGTGGTGCAAACCTTTACTGCCAATACCTTGCTGGCGCTCGGTGCATCGCCAGCGATGGTTATCGAAACCGAAGAGGCCAGTCAGTTTGCGGCTATTGCTAGTGCGTTGCTGATTAACGTTGGCACGCTGACGCAGCCACGCGCACAGGCGATGCGTGCCGCCGTTGAGCAAGCAAAAAGCTCTCAAACCCCCTGGACGCTTGATCCAGTAGCGGTGGGTGCACTCGATTATCGCCGCCGTTTTTGTCTGGAACTTCTGTCTCATAAGCCAACCGCCATACGTGGTAATGCTTCGGAAATCATGGCATTAGCTGGCGTTGCTAATGGTGGACGGGGAGTGGATACCACTGACGCCGCAGCTAACGCAATACCCGCTGCACAAACACTGGCACGGGAAACTGGCGCAATCGTCGTGGTCACAGGCGAGGTGGATTATGTTACCGATGGGCATCGTATCGTTGGCATTCACGGTGGCGATCCGCTAATGACCAAAGTGGTAGGAACTGGCTGTGCATTATCGGCGGTTGTTGCTGCCTGTTGTGCGTTACCAGGCGATATGCTGGAAAATGTCGCATCTGCCTGTCACTGGATGAAACAAGCCGGAGAGCGCGCAGTCGCCAGAAGCGAGGGGCCAGGCAGTTTTGTTCCACATTTCCTTGATGCGCTCTGGCAATTGACGCAGGAGGTGCAGGCATGAAACGAATTAACGCTCTGACGATTGCCGGTACTGATCCCAGTGGTGGTGCGGGGATTCAGGCCGATCTTAAAACCTTCTCGGCACTTGGCGCTTATGGTTGCTCAGTTATTACTGCACTGGTGGCGCAAAATACCCGTGGCGTACAGTCGGTGTATCGCATTGAGCCTGATTTTGTCGCCGCCCAGCTCGATTCGGTGTTCAGCGATGTGCGAATCGACACCACTAAAATCGGTATGTTGGCGGAAACCGATATTGTTGAAGCGGTGGCAGAACGGTTGCAACGTTATCAGATCCAAAACGTGGTACTCGACACCGTTATGCTGGCAAAAAGCGGCGACCCGCTGCTTTCACCTTCGGCGGTTGCTACGCTGCGCAGTCGATTATTGCCACAGGTTTCATTAATAACGCCAAACTTGCCCGAAGCTGCCGCCTTGCTCGACGCGCCACACGCGCGCACCGAACAGGAAATGCTGGAACAAGGGCGATCGCTGTTGGCGATGGGCTGTGGCGCAGTGCTAATGAAAGGTGGTCATCAGGATGATGAGCAAAGCCCGGACTGGCTGTTTACCCGCGAGGGTGAACAACGGTTTACCGCACCGCGCATTATGACCAAAAACACCCACGGTACTGGTTGTACACTCTCTGCGGCGTTGGCTGCACTACGCCCGCGCCATACAAACTGGGCTGACACCGTACAGGAGGCAAAAAGCTGGCTTTCATCGGCGTTAGCCCAGGCCGACACGCTGGAAGTTGGTCACGGTATTGGTCCGGTTCACCACTTCCACGCCTGGTGGTGAGCACCGTACTATAGCTGCTTTGGTTATTGTCAGCCTTTGGCACTGACATTCAGGGATGAAACCAATGCAGCTAAGAATTACCAGTCGAAAAAAACTCACCGCTCTATTATGCGCTCTTGGGCTAATTTCCATCGTTGCAATTTATCCGCGTCAGACGGTGAATTTTTTCTATTCGACAGCAGTTCAGATTACAGACTACATCCACTTCTACGGTTATCGCCCGGTTAAATCTTTCGCTATTCGTATTCCTGCCAGTTACACCATTCACGGAATAGATGTTTCGCGCTGGCAGGAGCGGATCGACTGGCAGCGTGTGGCAAAAATGCGCGATAACGGTATTCGCTTACAATTTGCCTTTATTAAGGCGACGGAAGGCGAAAAGCTGGTGGACCCCTATTTTTCGCGTAACTGGCAACTAAGCCGTGAAAATGGCCTGCTGCGCGGGGCATATCATTATTTCTCCCCGTCGGTAGCAGCACCGGTTCAGGTGCGATTATTTCTGCAAACGGTAGATTTCTCACAAGGCGATTTCCCTGCGGTACTGGACGTAGAAGAGCGAGGAAAATTATCGGCAAAAGAATTACGCAAGAGGGTAAGTCAGTGGCTAAAAATGGTCGAAAAAAGTACGGGGAAAAAGCCGATTATTTACTCAGGAGCCGTTTTTTATCACACGAATCTGGCGGGCTATTTCAATGAATATCCGTGGTGGGTGGCTCACTACTATCAACGTCGTCCGGACAATGACGGCATGGCCTGGCGCTTCTGGCAGCATTCCGACCGTGGACAGGTAGATGGCATCAATGGTCCGGTGGATTTTAATGTGTTTAATGGCACGGTGGAGGAGTTGCAGGGATTCGTTGATGGGATTAAAGAAACGCCTTAAATAAGAAGCAGTGATATACTCCCACCAGACTCCCTGGCAGGAAAAAGACAAATGGAACAAGCGCATACCCAGCTGATTGCCCAACTGAACGAACGTATTTTAGCGGCGGATAACACGCCGCTTTATATTAAGTTTGCCGAAACGGTAAAAAATGCCGTGCGCAGCGGGGTGCTGGAGCATGGCAATATTTTGCCCGGTGAGCGTGATTTAAGTCAGTTAACCGGCGTTTCGCGCATTACGGTGCGCAAGGCGATGCAGGCGCTGGAAGAAGAGGGTGTGGTGACGCGTTCGCGCGGTTACGGCACGCAGATCAACAACATCTTCGAATACTCGTTGAAAGAAGCGCGAGGTTTTTCTCAGCAGGTGGTATTGCGCGGGAAAAAGCCCGATACGCTATGGGTTAACAAGCGTGTCGTGAAATGTCCCGAAGAAGTCGCGCAGCAGCTGGCGGTCGAAGCAGGAAGTGATGTCTTTTTGCTTAAGCGTATTCGCTATGTCGATGAAGAAGCGGTATCGATTGAGGAATCGTGGGTTCCGGCGCATTTAATTCATGATGTTGATGCCATCGGGATTTCACTTTATGACTATTTCCGCAGCCAACACATTTACCCACAACGTACGCGTTCCCGCGTTAGCGCCCGGATGCCGGATGCCGAGTTTCAGTCACATATTCAGTTAGATAGCAAAATACCGGTGCTGGTGATCAAGCAAGTGGCGCTTGACCAACAGCAACGGCCTATTGAGTACAGCATTAGCCACTGTCGCAGCGATCTATACGTTTTTGTGTGCGAGGAGTAGTTCCTCGCGCGTTGGCGCACAATCACCGCCCCGATGCCCGACAACCCACGACGCCACTGCATTGCCCAGTAATACGGCATCCGCCAGTGGCAGACCAGAGGCCAGCCCGGCAAGTACGCCACCGGCATGACTGTCGCCCGCCCCAATGGTGTCGACAACTTGCGTTGGAAATGCCGGAATGCAGCCAGAAGCGTCGTTGCTGAAATACCATGCGCCTTCTTTATCGAGACGAACGATCAACGGCGCGGCAAATTTCTCCTGCCATTGCTTGCCAAGTGTTGTTATCTCTGCGGATAAAGCAAAACGTTCGGCGCAATCTCAGCCTCTTGACGATTGAGTGACACTAAAGGTCGACAGGCCATGGTCCGCGCCAGTAATGCGTCCGGGATATCGCCAATACGTGGGCCAAAATCGATAAACGGCGTCACGTCTTGCAGCTCTTCCAGCCATTCCACTGATTTTCCACACCGCTGAATGACATAAAAGTACGTTCGCCATCCGGCTCAACCAGCGCCAGACACCAGCCGTTATCGCCTTCGGCGTTATCGATCAGGCTGATTAACCCCTCTTTCGCCATCCGGTTGCGAATAATCTCCGCCCATACCCCCTGACCGAGCGGCAAGGCATTACCCGCTTCGATGCCGAGGCGCTTTAACGCCACGGCAATATTCAGTGCGCAGCCGCCAACGTTAACGCTCTGCTGTTTCAGTTCGATATCGCACCCACGCCAGGGGAGGACATAAGCGTCGGCGATCACGTCAATGACCGCCGCGCCGACGACCATCACCGACTGACGCGTGGTTAATTCAGGCAGCAGCGTGTGTAATCGAGCGCCGCTCATACCGCCTCCCGTTGTTGACGATATTTCGCCAGCGCTGTGGCATAGCGGTTGAAATCAAGCTGATTTACCGCATCCAGCTCCGCCTTTAACGGAGGATCGATAGCGTTAATGCCATGCAACGCGCCGCAGATTGCCGTCGCCATAGCACCGATGGTGTCTGTATCGCCGCCAAGGTTAGCGCAGAGGACGGCGCAACGGTTCGGGTCGGTTTGTGCCAGTTCAACCAGCGCAATGGCGCACGGAACGGACTCGATAGTGCTGGTACCTGCGCCAACGACCTGATACAGCTGTTCGCTGGCGGATTCAGTGCCGTCGGCATTGCGCACAATTTTCAGCGCAATCTCCAGACGTGCTGCCAGTGAGGCGCTGAAGGTGGTGATGCGTTTTTGCTGGGCATGTCGCGCAATTGAAGGCAGTGAATCTACAATCGCTGACCAGCTTTCTCCGTCAATGGCACGAGAAATCGCCCATGCGATGACTACCGCGCCCGCAACCGCCAGATCGGATTTATGGGTCGGGCTGGACGCCAGCGCCACATCATCAATAAAGGAATCAACATCACGCGCCGGAAGCAAACAACCTAATGGCGAGACGCGCATTGCCGCGCCGTTGGTCACGCCATTGTTTTCCAGTTCAGCAACGGGTTTACCGTCGCGAATGGCGTTGAGAGCAATCTTCGAGGTCGGACCTAGTACGTTTTTGTTAAAGGCGTCGAAACGCAGCGCCCAGTCGAGAATATTACGCCCAATAAGATTCGGATCGATCTTGCCTTCACGTTCCAGTAACGCATCCGCCAGACACAGCGCCATCGAGGTATCGTCGGTGAATTCGGCGCGGTTAAAATAACAGGCCGCGTTATTCTCCTTTGGTCCAGGAAGAAAACGGTCAATCCAGCCAAAGTGTGCTTTAACGCGGCTGCGTGGCCAAAGCTCGGAGGGCATCCCCATCGCATCCCCTAACGCCTGCCCATAAAGAGCACCGAGAATACGTTCTGTTTTCATTTAACTTCCCCTTGTGTCAACGCAATATCGCGATCATCGACCTTGATAGCCGTAATTTCGTTGTCGGATTCGCGGAAAAAAATCATGAACAGCACGGCGATAATGGCAATCATCACCGCGCCGAAAGTCCACATCCCGGACCAGTTGAAAGTCAGTCCGTTTACCGGTTCCTGATAAGCGAACATCTTTTCCATCATCACACCGCCAAGACGATAGCCGAGCAAACTGCCGAAGCCCTGGCAGCAGAGCGTGATCAGCCCCTGCGCAGCGGTACGCATATGCACGGGGGCTTTTTTATCGACATAGATGTAAGCGGTAACGTAGTAAAAATCGTAACTTACGCCGTGAAGCAAAATACCGAGGAACAGTAACGCGTAGGTGAAATATTCATCCGCACTACCGTAAATAAAGAAGCCATAGCGGATCGCAGCGGTGACCAGACCAAGCAATAATACCTTTTTGATACCAAAGCGTTTAGTGAAAAACGGCAATGCCAGCATAAAGAAGATTTCAGAGAACTGGCCGAGCGTCATCCAGCCGGTGGCGTTTTTCATGCCAACTTCGGTCAGATAACCGTTGGCAAAGATGTAATAGAACGCCAGTGGCATCGCAAACAGGAATGAACAGAAGAAAAAGACGAGGAAGTTTTTATCGCGCAGCAGGATCAGCGCATCCAGGCCGAGCATGACTTTAATATCCATTTTGCCGGTGCTTTTTGGTGGCGTGTCGGGCAGGAAAAACGCAAACACACCGAGCAGAGCAGAACTTCCGGCGGTAATCAGCAGCGGGATGTTAGTCGGTGAGATATCGGCATACCCCAGTATTTGCGGCAAGAAACCACATGCCAGACCGGAGGCAATCCAGCCGATAGTGCCCATCACACGAATGCGCGGGAAATCACGCTCAACATCCGGCACGTTGGCAAAAGCGATGCTGTTAGTCAGCGCAATGGTCGGCATATAGGTTAGCGAGTAGGCCAGCAGTAACGGGAAGAACCCGGCAAAAGTGGTCTGTTGCGCAGCGAAATACATCAGCAGCGCGCCTGCGAACATCAATACCGCCAGCACTTTCTGCGCCGAGAAAAAGCGGTCAGTGATGGAGCCAACCAGAATTGGCGACAGGATCGCCGCAATGGCGGTACAGGCATACGACCAGCCAATTTCTCCGGCACTAAAACCGCTTTTACTTAACCACAACCACAATGGCACAAACCACGCGCCCCAGATAAACCATTCAACAAACATCATGAACGACAGCTTTGCTGTTGTTTTCATCTTTTAATTCCTTCATGACAGGTAATGTAAGGTACGCGATGACAATACCACTTAATAATACCTTTTAAATACCTTTGCAGTGAAAACTTGACCGCGCTAACATTTTTTCTGATGAATCGAGCCAACAGAAAACGCTGAAAAAACATCCAAAAGATGGAAAAACTCGCCCGTAACGACCAGGATTATGATTGCCCGCAAAAGGCGGGCCAGGAAAATCCATAGCCGATATCCAATCGGAATTTACGGGAGCATAGTAATGACAGATATTGCGCAGTTGCTTGGCAAAGACGCCGACAACCTTTTACAGCACCGTTGTATGACTATTCCTTCTGACCAGCTTTATCTTCCCGGACATGACTACGTAGACCGCGTGATGATTGACAATAATCGCCCGCCTGCGGTGTTACGTAATATGCAGACGTTGTACAACACCGGGCGTCTGGCTGGCACAGGATATCTTTCTATTCTGCCGGTTGACCAGGGCGTTGAGCACTCTGCCGGAGCTTCATTTGCTGCTAACCCGCTCTACTTTGACCCGAAAAACATTGTTGAACTGGCGATCGAAGCGGGCTGTAACTGTGTGGCGTCAACTTACGGCGTGCTGGCGTCGGTATCGCGGCGTTATGCGTATCGCATTCCATTCCTCGTCAAACTTAATCACAACGAGACGCTAAGTTACCCGAATACCTACGATCAAACGCTGTATGCCAGCGTGGAGCAGGCGTTCAACATGGGCGCGGTTGCGGTTGGTGCGACTATCTATTTTGGCTCGGAAGAGTCACGTCGCCAGATTGAAGAAATTTCTGCGGCTTTTGAACGTGCGCACGAGCTGGGCATGGTGACAGTGCTGTGGGCCTATTTGCGTAACTCCGCCTTTAAGAAAGATGGCGTTGATTACCATGTTTCCGCCGACCTGACTGGTCAGGCGAACCATCTGGCGGCGACCATTGGCGCGGACATCGTCAAACAGAAAATGGCGGAAAATAACGGCGGTTATAAAGCGATTAATTACGGTTATACCGACGATCGCGTGTACAGCAAGTTAACCAGCGAAAACCCGATTGATCTGGTGCGTTATCAGTTAGCTAACTGCTATATGGGCCGGGCAGGGTTGATAAACTCCGGCGGTGCTGCGGGCGGTGAAACTGACCTCAGTGATGCAGTGCGTACTGCGGTTATCAACAAACGCGCTGGCGGAATGGGGCTGATTCTTGGACGTAAGGCGTTCAAGAAATCGATGGCTGACGGCGTGAAACTGATTAACGCCGTGCAGGACGTTTATCTCGATAGCAAAATTACTATCGCCTGATACGCCTTATACGAACAACACCACCCCGTAGGACGGATAAGGCGTTTACGCTGCATCCGGCAACCTATGCCTGATGCGACGCTGAAGCGTCTTATCATGCCTACATAGCACTGCCACGTATGTTTACACCGCATCCGGCATAAAAACACGCGCACTTTGCTACGGCTTCCCTATCGGGAGGCCGTTTTTTTGCCTTTCACTCCTCGAACAATTTTCATATTGTCGTTTTTGTGATCGTTATCTCGATATTTAAAAACAAATAATTTCATTATATTTTGAAATCGAAAACAAACAGCAGGATATGAAAATGTACGTGGTATCGACAAAGCAGATGCTGAACAACGCACAGCGCGGCGGTTATGCGGTTCCGGCATTCAATATTCACAATCTCGAAACGATGCAAGTGGTGGTGGAAACCGCTGCCAACCTGCATGCGCCGGTCATCATCGCCGGAACGCCTGGCACATTTACTCATGCTGGTACAGAAAATCTGTTGGCGCTGGTCAGCGCGATGGCGAAGCAATATCACCATCCACTGGCAATTCATCTCGACCATCACACGAAATTTGACGATATCGCTCAGAAGGTTCGTTCTGGCGTGCGCTCAGTCATGATTGACGCCTCGCATTTGCCTTTTGCGCAAAATATTTCACGGGTCAAAGAGGTGGTGGATTTTTGCCATCGCTTTGATGTCAGCGTCGAAGCGGAGCTGGGGCAACTTGGCGGCCAGGAAGATGATGTGCAAATCAATGAAGCCGATGCTTTTTATACCAACCCCGCTCAGGCGCGTGAATTTGCCGAGGCAACCGGAATTGATTCCCTGGCGGTCGCCATCGGCACGGCTCATGGTATGTATGCCAGCGCACCGGCGCTTGATTTTTCTCGACTGGAGAACATTCGCCAGTGGGTGAACTTACCGCTGGTGCTGCATGGCGCGTCAGGATTATCGACTAAGGATATTCAGCAAACCATCAAACTGGGGATATGCAAAATCAACGTTGCAACGGAGCTGAAAAATGCCTTCTCGCAGGCGTTAAAAAATTACCTGACCGAGCACCCCGAAGCGACCGATCCCCGGGATTATTTGCAGTCGGCTAAATCCGCAATGCGCGATGTGGTGAGCAAAGTGATTGCCGATTGTGGCTGCGAGGGCAGGGCATAACGCACCTGCCATTTAACAAGGAAAAAACATGAAAACGTTAATTGCCCGGCATAAAGCTGGTGAACATATCGGCATATGTTCAGTCTGTTCTGCCCATCCGTTGGTTATCGAAGCGGCGCTGGCATTTCATCGCAACAGCACGCGCAAAGTGCTGATTGAAGCAACGTCAAACCAGGTCAATCAATTTGGCGGTTATACCGGAATGACACCGGCAGACTTTCGCGAATTTGTTTTTACGATTGCCGATAAAGTTGGGTTTGCACGCGAACGCATTATTCTCGGCGGCGATCATCTGGGGCCAAACTGCTGACAGCAAGAAAATGCGGATGCGGCGATGGAAAAATCCGTCGAGCTGGTAAAAGCATATGTTCGTGCTGGCTTCAGTAAAATTCATCTTGATGCGTCAATGTCCTGCGCGGGGGATCCCATACCGTTAGCACCAGAAACGGTTGCGGAACGAGCTGCTGTGCTTTGCTTTGCTGCGGAAAGTGTGGCGACAGATTGCCAGCGTGAGCAACTGAGCTATGTCATTGGCACCGAAGTTCCGGTTCCGGGCGGTGAGGCCAGCGCCATTCAGTCAGTACACATCACCCATGTTGAAGATGCCGCCAATACTTTACGTACGCATCAAAAGGCCTTTATTGCCCGTGGGCTGACAGAGGCGTTAACACGTGTGATTGCCATCGTGGTGCAGCCGGGTGTGGAATTTGATCACAGCAATATTATCCATTATCAGCCGCAGGAAGCGCAGGCGCTGGCGCAATGGATAGAAAACACCCGAATGGTTTATGAAGCACATTCTACCGATTACCAGACCCGGACGGCTTATTGGGAATTAGTCCGCGATCACTTTGCAATATTGAAAGTCGGTCCCGCATTAACCTTTGCTTTACGCGAGGCGATATTTGCACTGGCACAAATTGAGCAGGAACTTATCGCCCCCGAAAATCGCAGCGGTTGCCTGGCGGTAATTGAAGAAGTGATGCTCGACGAACCGCAATACTGGAAAAAATATTATCGTACGGGTTTTAACGATTCATTACTGGATATTCGTTACAGCCTGTCGGATCGTATTCGTTATTACTGGCCGCATAGTCGGATTAAAAATAGCGTCGAAACGATGATGGTGAATCTTGAAGGCGTGGACATCCCACTGGGCATGATTAGTCAGTATCTTCCCAAACAATTTGAACGCATTCAGTCCGGGGAATTATCAGCAATACCGCATCAGCTGATTATGGATAAAATTTATGATGTTTTGCGCGCCTATCGCTACGGCTGTGCGGAATAAGGACGGTATATGACTAACCTGTTTGTTCGTAGCGGAATTTATTTTGTCGATCGTAGCGAAGTTTTAACCCATATCGGTAATGAGATGCTCGCCAAAGGTGTGGTTCATGATACCTGGCCACAGGCATTAATTGCCAGAGAAGCAGAATTCCCTACCGGGATAATGCTTGAGCAGCACGCCATTGCAATACCGCATTGTGAGGCGATTCATGCTAAGTCGTCAGCCATTTATCTGTTAAGGCCAACAAATAAAGTTCATTTTCAGCAAGCGGATGATGATAACGACGTGGAGGTATCGTTGGTTATTGCGTTGATTGTGGAAAATCCGCAGCAGCAATTGAAACTTTTACGCTGTTTATTTGGCAAGTTACAACAGCCCGATATCGTCGAGACACTAATCACTCTTCCTGAAACCCAGTTAAAGGAATACTTCACAAAGTATGTTTTAGATTCAGACGAATAAATCCCTCTGTAACAATAAAAAGGACTATTTATGAAACGCAAGATTATTGTCGCTTGCGGAGGCGCGGTTGCGACCTCTACGATGGCGGCGGAAGAAATTAAAGAGTTGTGTCAGAATCATAATATTCCTGTTGAATTAATCCAGTGTCGGGTGGTAATGACTCCAACTTACTGATAGTGTTTTATGTTCAGATAATGCCCGATGACCTTGTCATGCAGCTCCACCGATTTTGAGAACGACAGTGACTTCCGTCCCAGCCTTGCCAGATGTTGTCTCAGATTCAGATTATGTCGCTCAATGCGCTGAGTGTAACGCTTGCTGATAACGTGCAGCTTTCCCTTCAGGCGTGATTCATACAGCGGCCAGCCATCCGTCATCCATACCACGACCTCAAAGGCCGACAGCAGGCTCAGAAGACGCTCCAGTGTGG
>NZ_MECT01000018.1:0-13101 GCF_001722145.1 Shigella sp. FC1544 | reverse complement strand
CTGAGTTTTTTAAGTGACGTAAAACCGTGTTGAGGCCAACGCCCATAATGCGTGCACTGGCGCGACATCCGACGCCATTCATGGCCATATCAATGATTTTCTGGTGCGTACCGGGCTGAGAGGCGGTGTAAGTGAACTGTAGTTGCCATGTTTTACGGCAATGAGAGCAGAGATAGCGCTGATGTCCGGCAGTGCTTTTGCCGTTACGCACCACGCCTTCAGTAGCGGAGCAGGAAGGACATCTGATGGAAATGGAAGCCACGCAAGCACCTTAAAATCACCATCATACACTAAATCAGTAAGTTGGCAGCATTACCCTTATCCCGTTAGCACTACCGGAAAATTACCCGCTGCCGGGGATTATAGCGGTATTGCTACCATACATGTCGAACTGGAGTAACAGTCATGAAGCGAACAATACTTGCGTTATGCCTGCTGCCTCTTTCCTTTTCGTCATTCGCGGCAACCACGGATTTAGGGCCGAAAGGAACATTGAAATTCACCCTTAAAATCAGCCAGGGTGCTTGCGAACTGGTGAAAGACAGCGTTGAGGTTGACATGGGCACCGCGGTTCTCAAAAAGCCGGTAAGAATCGGAACGGAAATTAATCCCACTCCTTTTTCCATCGGCCTGAAAAACTGTAGCGAAGTGGTCAGAGCCTACGTGACTATGGACGGTACACCCAATGCAGACGACTCAAATCTTTTTGCGCTGGATGCGGGTGGCGCTACAGGCGTTGGGCTGAAAATCAAAACCGCTGCTGGAGTACAACAGTTCCCGGAAAATATAACGCCGACACCGGTTGAGTTTGCAATTAACGGTGATGGCGCACATCAACTGAACTATATCGCCAGCTACGTGCCTATTCGCGCCGATGCAACTATTGGTCGCGCAGATGCAACGGTCGACTTTACTGTACAGTACGAATAATTTCACATCTTAAGGGCCAGTTAACTGGCCCTTTTTACTGCTTTTTGTAACGCTAAAGTCTCTTTTCAAACTTGCATTTTTGTAAATTTGTGCTTCATGCACACTCTTTCCCCACACTTTTTCGCTTTGCTGTGGTCTACTTATTCGCGCGTGTAGATTTTACTTATCTGACTACCTCCGCACTTTTCCCCTGCCGGGCCTGAAAAGCCGCTAAGCAGGGTGTTATCACCTGTTTGTCCAGGGTTTGTTTGCATGAGATACATCAAATCGATTACACAGCAGAAGCTGAGCTTTTTGCTTGCAATCTATATTGGTCTTTTTATGAATGGCGCGGTTTTTTATCGCCGCTTCGGCAGCTATGCGCACGATTTTACCGTCTGGAAAGGCGTTTCTGCTGTTGTTGAACTGGCCGCCACCGTACTGGTGACCTTCTTTTTACTACGTCTTCTATCGCTGTTTGGCCGCCGCAGCTGGCGTATTCTGGCGTCGCTGGTGGTGCTCTTTTCCGCAGGTGCCAGCTATTACATGACCTTCCTTAATGTGGTCATTGGTTATGGCATCATCGCTTCCGTCATGACCACCGATATCGACCTGTCAAAAGAAGTTGTTGGTCTGAACTTTATTCTCTGGTTAATCGCCGTTAGTGCATTGCCTCTTATCCTTATCTGGAATAACCGCTGTCGCTACACCTTGCTCCGACAACTGCGAACCCCAGGGCAGCGTATTCGCAGCCTGGCGGTCGTCGTACTGGCGGGTATTATGGTTTGGGCACCGATTCGTTTGCTGGATATCCAGCAGAAGAAAGTGGAGAGGGCGACCGGCGTTGATTTGCCGAGTTATGGCGGTGTAGTAGCGAACTCTTATCTGCCATCAAACTGGCTTTCTGCGTTGGGGCTGTATGCCTGGGCGCGGGTCGATGAATCTTCCGATAATAATTCATTGCTTAATCCGGCGAAGAAGTTTACATACCAGGCTCCACAAAACGTTGATGATACTTATGTCGTGTTTATCATCGGTGAAACCACGCGTTGGGACCATATGGGTATTTTCGGCTATGAGCGTAATACCACGCCGAAACTGGCCCAGGAGAAAAATCTGGCGGCGTTCCGTGGTTACTCCTGTGATACCGCAACCAAACTCTCACTGCGTTGCATGTTTGTACGTCAGGGGGGCGCGGAAGATAATCCGCAGCGCACATTAAAAGAACAGAACATTTTCGCGGTTCTGAAGCAGTTAGGATTCAGTTCTGACCTCTACGCTATGCAGAGCGAGATGTGGTTCTACAGCAACACGATGGCGGACAACATTGCTTATCGTGAGCAGATTGGTGCGGAGCCACGTAATCGTGGCAAGCCGGTAGATGATATGTTGCTGGTAGACGAAATGCAGCAATCGCTAGGGCGCAACCCGGATGGTAAGCATCTGATCATTCTGCATACCAAAGGTTCGCATTTTAACTACACCCAGCGTTATCCGCGTAGCTTCGCGCAGTGGAAGCCGGAATGTATTGGTGTTGATAGCGGCTGTACCAAAGCGCAGATGATCAACTCCTATGACAACTCGGTGACCTATGTGGATCACTTTATCTCCAGCGTGATTGATCAGGTTCGCGATAAGAAAGCGATTGTGTTCTACGCAGCTGACCACGGTGAGTCAATTAATGAACGCGAGCACCTGCACGGCACGCCGCGTGAATTGGCACCGCCGGAGCAGTTCCGCGTACCGATGATGGTCTGGATGTCAGATAAATATCTGGAAAATCCGGCCAATGCGCAGGCATTTGCGCAGCTGAAAAAAGAAGCCGACATGAAAGTGCCACGCCGTCACGTAGAGCTGTACGATACCATCATGGGTTGTCTTGGCTATACTTCACCGGATGGTGGAATTAACGAAAACAACAACTGGTGTCACATCCTGCAGGCAAAAGAGGCAGCGGCTAACTAAGCGGCCTGCTGACTTTCTCGCCGATCAAAAGGCATTTTGCTATTAAGGGATTGACGAGGGCGTATCTGCGCAGTAAGATGCGCCCCGCATTCGGTGATTGGCGCAGCCTGGTAGCGCACTTCGTTCGGGACGAAGGGGTCGAGGTTCGAATCCTCTATCACCGACCAAATTCAAAAAGCTGCTCAGCGAGCAGGCTTTTTTGCATTTGAAGCCCATGAGGATGAGAACCTCCGGGGGCTGGGAGGTTCGACTCGACGTAGGCCTGATAAGACGCGCCAGCGTCGCATCAGGCAACGGCACCGCACTTATTGTCGGATGCGGCGCGACCGCCTTATTCGACCAACACACCACACATTTTCCTGCCAACTTTGCGCCCCATATCTCACTATCCATTAACGGATTTGTGACAGAAACCATTGTCTTTTTTTATATTTGCTTAAATCTTTTTTTGCGTTACTTATGGCTGGCGCTGGCATTTTCCGCTGTGCGTTTTAGCGTTCATGGTATTAATCGCTCAGATATCCACCTTTTCCTCAGATTTTTTTCATTAAATGCATAAAACTTAATCACCAAATGTTGCTAAATATTAAGCTGATTGTTCTGGTTATGTTGGAGTAGCACAAATTTCTCTGCTGCAAATAGCTGTTTGAAGTTTTTTTAATCTTTGTTTGTGGATTCTCACCGTTGGTGTAAATCCCGGTTGGCTGTATTGACGTTTTCACATTCTGTTGACAGATTGTAGGTCACGAGGGGCATTTTATGGAGGATCCGCACTGTTACACTGATGTTAATTAGTACGGCATCCCCACCTCATAACGTTGACCCGACCGGGCAAAAAACAAAAAAGGTCAGGCAGCGACAACCCACTGCAAAGGGTTAAAACAACAAACATCACAATTGGAGCAGAATAATGCGTATTTCCTTGAAAAAGTCAGGGATGCTGAAGCTTGGTCTCAGCCTGGTGGCTATGACCGTCGCAGCAAGTGTTCAGGCTAAAACTCTGGTTTATTGCTCAGAAGGATCTCCGGAAGGGTTTAACCCGCAGCTGTTTACCTCCGGCACCACCTATGACGCCTCTTCCGTACCGCTTTATAACCGCCTGGTTGAATTTAAAATCGGCACCACTGAAGTGATACCGGGCCTCGCTGAAAAGTGGGAAGTCAGCTAAGACGGTAAAATCTATACCTTCCATCTGCGTAAAGGTGTGAAGTGGCACGACAATAAAGAATTCAAACCGACGCGTGAACTGAACGCCGATGACGTGGTGTTCTCGTTCGACCGTCAGAAAAACGCGCAAAACCCGTACCATAAAGTCTCTGGCGGCAGCTACGAATACTTCGAAGGCATGGGCTTGCCGGAGCTGATCAGTGAAGTGAAAAAGGTGGACGACAACACAGTTCAGTTCGTACTGACTCGCCCGGAAGCGCCGTTCCTCGCTGATCTGGCAATGGACTTCGCCTCTATTCTGTCAAAAGAATATGCTGATGCGATGATGAAAGCCGGTACACCGGAAAAACTGGACCTCAACCCAATCGGAACCGGTCCGTTCCAGTTACAGCAGTACCAAAAAGATTCCCGTATCCGCTACAAAGCGTTTGATGGCTACTGGGGCACCAAACCGCAGATCGATACGCTGGTCTTCTCTATTACCCCTGATGCTTCCGTGCGTTACGCGAAATTGCAGAAGAATGAATGCCAGGTGATGCCGTACCCGAACCCGGCAGATATCGCTCGCATGAAGCAGGATAAATCCATCAACCTGATGGAAATGTCGGGGCTGAACGTCGGCTACCTCTCGTATAACGTGCAGAAAAAACCGCTGGATGACGTGAAAGTTCGCCAGGCACTGACCTACGCGGTGAACAAAGACGCGATCATCAAAGCGGTTTATCAGGGCGCGGGTGTATCAGCGAAAAACCTGATCCCGCCAACCATGTGGGGCTATAACGACGACGTTCAGGATTACACCTACGATCCTGAAAAAGCGAAAGCCTTGCTGAAAGAAGCGGGTCTGGAAAAAGGTTTCTCCATCGACCTGTGGGCGATGCCGGTACAACGTCCGTATAACCCGAACGCTCGCCGCATGGCGGAGATGATTCAGGCAGACTGGGCGAAAGTGGGCGTGCAGGCCAAAATCGTCACCTACGAATGGGGTGAGTACCTCAAGCGTGCGAAAGATGGCGAACATCAGACGGTAATGATGGGCTGGACTGGCGATAACGGGGACCCGGATAACTTCTTCGCCACCCTGTTCAGCTGCGCCGCCTCTGAACAAGGTTCTAACTACTCAAAATGGTGCTACAAACCGTTTGAAGATCTGATTCAACCGGCGCGTGCTACCGACGACCATAACAAACGCGTTGAACTGTACAAGCAAGCGCAGGTGGTGATGCACGATCAGGCTCCGGCACTGATCATCGCTCACTCCACCGTGTTTGAACCGGTACGCAAAGAAGTCAAAGGCTATGTGGTTGATCCATTAGGCAAACATCACTTCGAAAATGTCTCTATCGAATAATTAAAAGCCATACAAGACTGATGGTAAAGGCAAAACTGCCTGATGTGCTCCGCTTATCAGGCCTACGAAAATTCTGCAATGTATTGAATTTGCACGATTTTGTAGGCCGGATAAGGCGTTAACGCCGCATCCGGCAGCAATACTTCATTCTCTGTCCGACAAGGGCGGGAATTGATTTGTGAGCAATACAGACACGCAGTTCCAGGCTGCGGGTCACTATAGAGAATCCGGGTTATGTTGCAGTTTATTCTCCGACGTTTGGGACTCGTCATCCCCACGTTTATCGGTATTACCCTTCTCACATTTGCCTTTGTCCACATGATCCCGGGCGATCCGGTGATGATCATGGCAGGCGAACGTGGGATCTCCCCTGAGCGTCACGCGCAGCTGCTGGCTGAACTCGGCTTAGATAAACCGATGTGGCAGCAGTATCTCCATTACATTTAGGGCGTAATGCACGGCGATCTAGGCATTTCAATGAAAAGCCGAATTCCAGTATGGGAAGAGTTCGTGCCGCGCTTTCAGGCCACGCTGGAACTTGGCGTCTGCGCGATGATTTTTGCTACGGCAGTCGGTATTCCGGTTGGTGTGCTGGCTGCGGTTAAACGCGGTTCCATTTTCGATCACACTGCAGTTGGCCTGGCGCTGACCGGCTACTCGATGCCGATCTTCTGGTGGGGCATGATGCTGATCATGCTGGTTTCGGTGCACTGGAACCTGACGCCCGTCTCCGGTCGCGTGAGCGATATGGTGTTCCTCGATGACTCCAATCCGTTAACCGGTTTTATGCTAATCGACACCGCCATCTGGGGTGAAGACGGCAACTTTATCGATGCCGTCGCCCATATGATCTTGCCTGCCATTGTGCTGGGTACTATTCCGCTGGCGGTCATTGTGCGTATGACACGCTCCTCGATGCTGGAAGTGCTGGGCGAGGATTACATCCGCACCGCGCGCGCCAAAGGGCTAACCCGCATGCGGGTGATTATCGTCCATGCGCTGCGTAACGCGATGCTGCCGGTGGTGACCGTTATCGGCCTGCAGGTGGGAACATTGCTGGCGGGGGCGATTCTGACCGAAACCATCTTCTCGTGGCCCGGTCTGGGACGCTGGTTGATTGACGCACTGCAACGCCGCGACTATCCGGTAGTGCAGGGCGGCGTATTGCTGGTGGCGACGATGATTATCCTCGTCAACTTGCTGGTCGATCTGCTGTACGGCGTGGTGAACCCGCGTATTCGTCATAAGAAGTAAGGGGACATCATGTCACAGGTTACTGAAAATAAAGTGATTAGCGCACCGGTGCCGATGACCCCGTTACAGGAGTTCTGGCACTATTTTAAACGCAACAAAGGCGCGGTCGTCGGGCTGGTTTACGTCGTCATCGTGCTGTTCATCGCGATCTTTGCCAACTGGATTGCACCCTATAACCCGGCGGAACAGTTCCGCGATGCACTGCTCGCCCCGCCAGCCTGGCAGGAAGGCGGCAGCATGGCGCACTTGCTGGGCACCGATGACGTAGGCCGTGATATGCTGTCGCGCCTGATGTACGGTGCGCGCCTGTCGCTGCTGGTTGGCTGTCTGGTAGTTGTGTTATCGCTGATTATGGGCGTTATTCTCGGCCTGATCGCCGGTTACTTTGGCGGCCTGGTCGATAACATCATTATGCGCGTGGTCGATATCATGCTGGCGCTGCCAAGTCTGCTGCTGGCGCTGGTGCTGGTGGCAATTTTCGGCCCGTCGATTGGTAACGCCGCGCTGGCACTGACCTTCGTTGCCTTGCCGCACTATGTGCGCTTAACCCGCGCCGCCGTGCTGGTGGAAGTTAACCGCGATTACGTCACCGCGTCTCGCGTGGCGGGTGCCGGGGCGATGCGTCAGATGTTTATTAACATCTTCCCGAACTGCCTTGCGCCGCTGATTGTTCAGGCGTCGCTCGGTTTCTCTAACGCCATTCTCGATATGGCTGCTCTTGGTTTCCTCGGCATGGGGGCACAGCCGCCAACGCCGGAGTGGGGCACCATGCTCTCCGACGTGTTGCAGTTCGCGCAAAGCGCCTGGTGGGTCGTGACCTTCCCGGGTCTGGCGATCCTGCTGACGGTGCTGGCATTTAACCTGATGGGTGACGGTCTGCGTGACGCGCTCGATCCCAAACTGAAGCAGTAAGAGGTTCGAGATGGCGTTATTAAATGTAGATAAATTATCGGTGCATTTCGGCGACGAAAGCGCACCGTTCCGCGCCGTAGACCGCATCAGCTACAGCGTAAAACAGGGCGAAGTGGTTGGGATTGTGGGTGAGTCCGGCTCCGGTAAGTCGGTCAGTTCCCTGGCGATTATGGGGCTGATTGATTATCCGGGCCGCGTAATGGCGGAAAAACTGGTGTTTAACGGTCAGGATTTGCAGCGTATATCAGAAAAAGAGCGCCGCAACCTGGTGGGTGCCGAAGTGGCGATGATCTTCCAGGACCCGATGACCAGCCTTAACCCGTGCTACACCGTGGGTTTCCAGATCATGGAAGCGATTAAGGTGCATCAGGGCGGCAACAAAAGTACCCGCCGTCAGCGGGCGATTGACCTGCTGAATCAGGTCGGTATTCCCGATCCGGCTTCGCGTCTGGATGTTTACCCGCATCAGCTTTCCGGCGGCATGAGCCAGCGCGTGATGATCGCCATGGCGATTGCCTGTCGACCAAAACTGCTGATTGCCGATGAGCCGACCACCGCGCTGGACGTGACCATTCAGGCGCAAATCATCGAACTACTGCTGGAGCTACAGCAGAAAGAGAACATGGCGCTGGTGTTGATTACCCATGACCTGGCGCTGGTGGCGGAAGCTGCGCATAAAATCATTGTGATGTATGCAGGCCAGGTGGTGGAAACGGGCGATGCGCACGCCATCTTCCATGCGCCGCGTCACCCGTATACTCAGGCATTGCTGCGTGCGCTGCCAGAATTTGCTCAGGACAAAGAACGTCTGGCGTCGTTGCCAGGTGTCGTTCCCGGCAAGTACGACCGCCCGAACGGCTGCCTGCTTAACCCGCGCTGCCCCTATGCCACTGACAGATGTCGCGCTGAAGAACCGGCGCTGAATATGCTCGCTGACGGGCGTCAGTCCAAATGCCATTACCCACTTGATGATGCCGGGAGGCCGACACTATGAGTACGCAAGAGGCCACCCTGCAACAACCGCTGTTGCAGGCTATCAACCTGAAAAAACATTATCCGGTGAAGAAAGGCATGTTCGCGCCGGAACGTCTGGTTAAAGCGCTGGATGGCGTTTCGTTTAACCTTGAACGTGGCAAAACGCTGGCAGTAGTGGGCGAATCTGGCTGCGGTAAATCGACCCTCGGTCGGTTGCTGACGATGATTGAAACGCCCACCGGTGGCGAGCTGTATTACCAGGGGCAGGATCTGCTTAAGCACGATCCGCAGGCGCAGAAGCTGCGTCGGCAGAAAATCCAGATCGTCTTCCAGAACCCTTACGGTTCGCTGAATCCGCGTAAAAAAGTCGGGCAAATTCTTGAAGAGCCGCTGCTGATCAACACCAGCTTAAGCAAAGAACAGCGTCGGGAAAAAGCCCTGTCGATGATGGCGAAAGTCGGCCTGAAAACCGAGCACTATGACCGCTATCCGCATATGTTCTCCGGCGGTCAGCGTCAGCGTATCGCCATCGCCCGTGGTCTGATGCTCGACCCGGATGTGGTGATTGCCGATGAACCGGTTTCCGCGCTGGATGTTTCAGTGCGCGCGCAGGTGCTGAATCTGATGATGGATTTGCAGCAGGAGTTGGGGCTGTCTTATGTCTTTATCTCCCACGACCTGTCGGTGGTGGAGCACATTGCTGATGAAGTGATGGTGATGTACCTGGGCCGCTGCGTGGAGAAGGGAACGAAAGACCAAATCTTCAATAACCCGCGCCATCCGTACACTCAGGCGCTACTTTCCGCGACGCCGCGCCTGAACCCGGACGATCGCCGCGAGCGCATCAAGCTCAGCGGTGAACTACCAAGCCCACTGAATCCACCGCCGGGTTGCGCCTTCAACGCCCGCTGTCGTCGGCGCTTCGGCCCCTGCACCCAGTTGCAGCCGCAGCTAAAAGACTACGGCGGTCAACTGGTAGCTTGTTTTGCTGTTGATCAGGATGAAAATCCGCAGCGTTAACTCACAAAACCGGGGCCATGCGCTCCGGTTTACTCAATCAGCTTCAACAGTGGCGACAAGCATAGCAAAATGCCGTAAAGCAGAATTAGCCAGGCTTTAAATCCGTGAAGTTTTTCCAGTTGTGCGACTTTATAGATCAGGAAAAACGGAATGAGGCACGACACAATGCCATATAACGGGCTTCCCAACTGAAAGAACACCAGCACCGATACACGAAACGAAACCCAAATCGTCAACGTAATGACGATAAAAGCGCAGATCGCCAGAGTCAGCATGCGTGAGTTAATTTTCTTGGTATCAATAATTCGGCTTAACAGATTGAGAATAATGCCTTTAATAGCCTCGTGGAAACCGAGATAAATGCCAAAGAATGCGGTCAGTACGGCAAAGATATTCAGCACCGTAGAGGTGATATGAATGATATGTCCAGGGATCACCTGCGCGGCCAGTGCCAGTGCCGAGATATTTTGTTCAAAGGCAGAAACGGCTTCTTCGTGGCTAATTGAGAAGGTAAACGAAAAGGCAAAAAACAGGATCACCGCGATGAGCGTGATATAACTAATTCGGTGGGTACGCAGCGCGAGCCGGGTTGCCAGTACTTTATCTGCTTCCCGTTTACGATAGGCAATATTCATTGGGTTAAGTACCTGAATAAATACCGCAGAAAAGAAGCAAAATGGAATTGTAAGCAGGACATCGCGGAAAAAGACGGAGGCTTGCGGGAAGGCGGTTATATTGGCGAAATTCCAGTGCGGGATCATCGCAAAACCGAACACGACAATAATCCCTACTTTGACCACCACCATTGGCCCGGAAATCTTAAACAGTAATCGTTCACCACCAGACGCAATCGCTACCAGTACGGCGAAAATAGCGACTTTATAAAGTAGAGATTGTGAAAGATCGGCATCGGTTAAACCGAAGGCTTTCAGGTACGAGGCGCTGTCGAAAACCACGGAGAGAGAGTAGATAAAAATCCCGTGGATAATCATCAAAAAGTAGATAACCCCGAGGAAAATTCCCCAGTTCTTCCCCAGGTAATGACTGATAATATCGGTGTAGTCATTACAGGAATCGCTTTCAGAAAGGGTTTTTAAATAAATGTCCTGCACTACCCAGGTGGCAGGATAAGCAATGATCGCTGCGGTAATAAATACCCAAATTCCCTTCAAGCCAATTTGTACTGGCATCAGCACGGTTCCGGCACCAATCGCCATGCCTATGCATAATAAAACCCAGCCGAAGTCGTAGCGTGTAAACGGCAATTTCTGATTGTGTTTCGATAGTGTGTTGTGCTGCATAAAGTCCTGTCCAGAAAGAAGTCGGCCTCGCAAAAATGAATAAACCCAGTTTCTCTTGCGCAACAGGTGGAGAAGTCGAATACGCAGTATGTAAAAAATGAGGCAACAGATTCACTGGGGAGGTCGCGAGGAGGCGCAATTCTACAAAATTGCGCATTTCACTACCAGTCTGGAGTCAGCCCGGATATGAACTGCAACTATTGCAAATAAAGAAATTAAGCTGGAAGGCATCGCGCAATGAGGAAGATTGCCGGGTGCTGACAGTAAAAAGCAATCGTAAAATCAGCGGCAAGCCGAAAGGGTTCCGGTGAGGCGCAATGTTGCGGGGGCTTTATCCCTGGTGGCATTGGTTGCTGGAGAGAGAAAACCCCCGCACGTTGCAGGTATGCACCTGACAACATCACGGGGGCTAATCTTGAACCCAAACAACTCAAGAATAGCCGCGAAACGTTGGCATTACAACACAGGCGGCTATATGACGCTCGCAGAACTGGGCATGGCCTTCTGGCATGATTTAGCGGCTCCGGTCATTGCTGGCATTCTTGCCAGTATGATCGTGAACTGGCTGAATAAGCGGAAGTAACGTGTCATGCGGGCGTCAGGCTGCCGTAATGGCAATTTGCGCCCGGATCAGGCCGCAGAGGTTAAACTCTGCGGCCTTTTTCGTGCTTACTGCGGGTAAGGCACCCAGTCGCCGCCGTTCAGGCGAACGTACGGTTTATCCTGGTATTGAATAACTACTGCATTTGAGTTCTCGGAGACCGGTGCTGTTTGTGGCAACCCACTGGTGAGTTTTTTCCAGTCAACATTGTCTTCGGTGAAAATCTTGCCATCAAGAACGCGAACCACCAGATCGGAGATAGCCAGGAAGCTGCTCGGTTGGTCGATGACAATCGGTGCCCCCTGATGTGGTGCCTTCATGCCGAAGAATTTCACCCCAACGGGGACGTCTGTGATAGACGGGCTAGGGATATCACGTAGGCCAGATACCTGCATTCTGTCGCCCTTCAGCGCGCCGCCGTGTTCCGGCACCACGACCACCATCACTTTACGACCCGATTTCTCCAGTTCAGTAAAGAAGGCGTCCAGTTCATCAAAGAATTTCTGCGCCCGCGCTTTGTAATCCGCTGTTTTGCTGACCCCCGGATAATGGTTGCCGTCATGCAGTGGAAGCGTGTTGTAGAACGTGGCACTACGGCTGTTTTTATCTTTTTCGGTAACGTCCAGCCAGCGGTTAAGCACGGCGGTATCGTCATAAACCGGCGAACCATCAAAGCCCAGCAAAATAACCGGCAGATTTGTTTGATCCATCAATTCAGTCTGCATGCCGCCATTTTCGCGAACTTCTTTCAAAAAACCGCCGAACTGGCCGTTATGTCCCATCATCAGGTGCTGGGTAAAGCCCAGTTTCGAAAGGTTATCAAACAGATAGCAGTCGTTATTTGCCGGTTGATACAGATTAGTGTGCGAAGTCTGCCCGCAGCTGGCGCGCAGTAAACGGATCGCCGCCGGGCCACTGTAGGAGGTGGCGGAGTTAAAGTTCTTGAACTCAATATCGAAATGCGACCACAGTGGATGCGACATCAACCCGGCGGCTTCTATATCCGACCAGGAAAGCGAACAGATGTTAATCACCAGTAGTTCAAATGGCTGAGCATCAGCGGGCAGCGAAGACGGGAAGGTCGATTTACGTTTCGCCTCCGCGTTATAGAAATTATTCAGCCAGGCGTTAAGGTTCGCCGTTGTTGGCGGTGTAGTTTGTGCGGGCATATCACCCACTACCGGTGCGCCACCCGTCGTCGCAACGGTTGCCGCTGCGTTACCACCCGTCGTTGTTACAGTGGTCGTCGGTTGTCCGGCTGGCCACAAGGAGAAACTTGGTCCCGCCAGGGTAAGTACGTTCAGCCATAGCAGTATGGCAACCACAAAAACGGTAATGCGAATCCATTGTGACAGGAATAACCAGGCCACTAATAAAACAAAAATGGCCCCAATCATCTGTAATGCCAGTCAGTTAAGCAACTGACTGGCTCTTTTTCGGGGCTGTGGGGTATTTCCAGGGCCTCTCCTTTACCACTCTCGGGAAGGCCCTTCCCCTTCTCGTCGGTAATTTCACAAGTTGTCCCATACTTGCAAGATCGCGCATCAGCTCCGGTATACGTCCCGGTGAAGCGCCCTGCAATGTCATCAGCATTCTCATCACCATTCCGCATGATTCTGAGAAACTCAGTTGATTCGGCCAGTAAC